>JBAYCO010000180.1:0-7731 GCA_041668685.1 Victivallaceae bacterium
ATAGAAGAAACAAAACGCCATCTTTTCATATTTCCCAGAGGGATCCCCATAAAAACAAGTCCCCCCTTTCCATAGCACCATATAGCCCAAGCTGGATATTCCTGTTTCAATTAAAAAATCTGAATAAATCCGGATTACACGTTGCATCGAAACTAGTTTCGTGTTATATTAAAGCGTAAGATAAACAGGCTGATAATTTGGAACTGGAATTTGGGATATTGAAACAGTAATGCAAAGAACAAAAAATATAAATGAAATAGCCAAACGCCTGGGATTGGCTAAGTCGACTGTTTCCAAGGCATTGAATAACCGGTCTGACGTTGGAGAAAAAACCAAAAAGCGGGTCAGGCAATTAGCCGAAAAACTTAATTATGTCCCCAACCATTTTGCTCGTGCGCTTAATTTCCGAAAAAGCAAGGTCATTGGCATAATTATGCATAATGAACTGCATGAAGAATTCTTTGCACAAGTGGTATGGAGCATAACCATTGAACTGCAACGATGCGGTTATGTCGCGATTTTTGCTTCATCTCAGAAATCAGCGGCACAGGAAAAGGCAATCATTCAGGAACATATCAAGCGTTTTGTAGACGGTTTTATCCTGCTCCCCTGCGCAGAAACTGATGCCGAGTTTATTAACGACATCATTGCTCAGGGATATAAACTGGTAACGCTCGACAATTATGTGAAAGAGATCAACGCCCCGTTTATCGGAACGGATTTTATCACGGGTTCTTATCTTGCAACCCGTTATCTGCTGGATTCAGGACACCGGCAAATCGGTCATCTCGCCGGACCAATTTGGGCAGCCAGTACGAAGGAACAGGCAGCCGGTTACAGGAAGGCCTGTCTGGAGGCAGGACTTGAGGGGTCTTCGGCCCTGACGGCAAATTGCGAATATAACGAACGCGCCGCCAGGAACCGGTTCATGGAATTGAAAACACGTAATCCGCAAATGACTGCGGTTCATTGCGCCGGCCTTGCCATGACCAATGGCATACTGGCTGGAATCGGGGAACTTGGCTTATCCGTTCCCCGTGACATCTCGATCGTGGATTACGGAAGTACTTCATTCATTTCGTCAATCAACCAGAAGGCTGTCGAAACCGGTCAAACCGTTTCGAACGTCTTGCTCGATCTGATTGACGGGAAACATGTTCCTGACAAATCTATAATTATCCCAGAATTGATAATCAGGAACTCATCCCGGCGATTAAACAACATGTAAAGGACTGTTTTTTTGTCACTTTACGAAACTAGTTTCGTAAAGTGCGGCGAGGTTTTATTACGAATAAACCGTGATATTACGGTTTGCGTAAAAAAATAATTGGCAATCATTAATGTAAAGGAGAGTTCGATAAATGGACAAAATCAAAAACATTTTGGTTACGGGGGGATCAGGCAAGATCGGCCGTAATCTGATTCCGGAACTGCTGAAGGGGGGATACCGGGTGCGGGTATTGGAATTCGAACCGGAACCGCCGCCTTATGATGCCGGCAGGGTGGAAATGGTGCGCGGCGCGCTGGGTACGCCGGGACTGGCCGAACGCCTGATTCAGGACATGGACGCCGTTATCCATTTGGCTAATGTCAAGGAGCGCAAAGACCTGTTCATGAAAGCCAATATCCAGGGTACCTTCGATCTGCTTGACGCCTGCCGCACCGCCGGGAAGCAGGTAAAGCAGTTTATCCAGGCCGGTTCCGACGCCCGGGCCGGAATATACTATAATGCGCGGCCATATCCGATCGATGAAAATTTTCCGCATTCGGCTTACCCCGGCTGTTATGCTTTCTCCAAGGTACTGGAAGAAACTATGTGCGAGCAGTACCGTTACCAATACGGGCTGCCAATCACGGTTTTACGGTTCAGTTGGGTTCATGGCGAAGACGATATCCTCGCCCATGCCACTACCGCCAAACCCGATTTCGGCGTTCCGGCCTGGCGGGAATTGGCGGCAAACGCCGAACAGCGTTCATATTTTGAAACCGGCCGCAACGCCGCCTGCTGCATGGTACATCCTGACGGCAAACCCTGTATGCGACATATTGTCGCTTTGGAGGACGTCATTCACGGCTGCATGCAGGCGCTGGGCAATCCGGCGGCAATCGGACACGCTTTTGCCATCGCGGGGCCGTCGGCGTTCACGTATGATGTATTAGGCCGTCATATCAGTGAAAAACTGAATATTCCTCTCCTTAATTTCGTCAACCCAGAGTATTATGATTTTCAACATGACTTGAGTAAATCCCGTTCTATCCTGGGGTACCGGCCGACTTATGACATCATCAGGATTGTTGATCAGGCAATAGCCTATCGGAAACAGGGGAAACTTCGTTCACAATGCAAATATCCAGGATAAAAAATTATGAAAAGATTGAAATATGGAATTATCGGACTTGGCTTTTTCGGTGAAAAACATGCGGAAACGCTGTCCGGCATGCCGGAAGTGGAACTCGCCGCTTTCAGTACCCGGCGGATTGACCGGCTGAACAGCCTTGCGGACAAATTTAATGTTCCCAAACGCTACCCGGAATATTCGGATTTGCTCAATGACCCGGAAATCGAAGCGGTGTCGATTGTTACTCATGTCGATCAGCACGCGGAAATGGCGATAGCGGCGCTGAATGCCGGAAAACACGTTTTCCTGGAAAAGCCGATGGCCGACAGTGCTGAAAACGGCAGACGAATCGTTGAGGCCGCCGGGCGGGCTGCCGGCAAATTCATGACCGGGCACATCTGCCGTTTCGACGCCCGTATGGTTGAAGTGAAAAAAATCGTCGATTCCGGCCGAATCGGCGATATAGTTTCAATTCATGCTGCCAGAAACCTGCCGGTCAACATAGGAGCGGAAGTGCTGGACAAGATTTCGCCGATTGCCGGCGACGGTGTCCATGACACTGATCTGATGCTTTGGCTTACCCGGAGCCGGATCAGTTCGGCTTTTGCCGTGAGCAGGAATATCCACCGCCATAAAAACCCGGATTTGGGCTGGGTGATGTATGAATTCGAGTCCGGTGCGATCGGGGTGCTGGAAAGCATCTGGATGTTACCGGAAAACACGCCGTTTAAAATCGACGCCCGCATGGAAATTATCGGGACGGACGGTGCCGTTTACGTCAACGCCGGCAACGGCGGAGTACAGGTTAACGATCATACCGGCTTCAGCCAGCCGGATACAATGTACTGGCCGGAAGTCCATGGACGACGCTTGGGGGCGTTGTGTACGGAACTGGCTTACTTCGTCAATTGCGTGCGCAATGATCTGCCGATTACCGTGATTACGCCGGAGGAATCGTTGGCAGCGGTTGCGGCGGTAATAACCGCCGAGAAATCCTGTGCCACCGGCAACAAAATACGACTTATATAGGAGTCTTTATTATGAGTTACAAAGCAGTTATTCTCGGTTGCGGCCCCAGGGCGGGATTTCATTTGGATGCCTATAAGGAAAATCTTCCTGAAATCAAACTGGCCGCCGCCTGCGACACCAATGAAGCCAGAAGATTGGAATATGGTAAAAAATATTCCATTCCCCGGCTTTACTCGGACTTTGAAACAATGTTGAAAACCGAAAAACCAGATATTCTCCATGTCGTCACTCCGCCCGTGTTCAGGGAGCAGGCGCTGGAACTTGCCGGGAAGTACGGTGTGAAAGGCGTACTGATGGAAAAACCGTTGGCTTTAACCGTTACCCAGGCAGAAAGGGTCCGAGCGGTTGCCGAAAAGTATCACCTGAAAGTGGCGATCAATATGCAACGTCGTTATTTTGACCATTGCCGCGCCCTGCGCGAGATTATCCGTTCAAACCGGCTTGGGACAATTGAATTTGTCCGGTGCGTAACGCGGGGCAATATCCTTTCGATGGGACCTCATGCGATCGACCTGACGCTTTTCCTGCTGGACAATCCGTCGTTGCAAAAAATATGGGCAACCGGTTATGCGATGAACGGCCATGAATACGGGCATCCGGCGCCGGCCCATATCCTGGGACGTATTAATTTTGCCCCGGACCTGACGGTTTATCTGGAAGATGCCGATGACGCCGTGGGCGTATTCGGGGAAAACGGCGGTTATTGGCAGCACATGGAACTGGATATCTGGGGCGGCAGAGGACGCGCCTGGTGGAAGCAGAATCAGGACTGGGGGTACCAGACAACCGGAATGAACGAGCCAGAATGTTTTCCGACCGGCTGGTTCAAAAGTGACGAGCTTGGGCAGCGTGAATTCACGCGCGCCATGGCTCACTGGCTGGATGATGACCGTTGTGAACATGATAATTCGTTGCGTTTCTCTCTACAGGGGTATGAAGTACTGATGGGACTGCTGCAATCCGCCTATGACGGTGAAATCAAACAGACGCCGTTCAGGATCGAACCGCAAATTGTGGAAAAACTTTCAGAACGGCTGGAAAAGCAGGGACGTATTCTCTGCAGGGAGGATTAGAATGATTCGTTTAGGAGTGTTTGGATTGGATGGGCACGGACCGGTTTTTGCGCATGAAGTCAATTCTAAAATGACTGGCGCCAGAGTAGTTAAAGCCATGCCTTACCCTACCGTAATGATCAATAAACAAAAATTGGCGGATAATATCGAATCCGCTCGCAGTGATGGAGTGAAAATTGTAGAAAATATCGAGGAGTTGGAAAAGAATGTAGACGGTATTCTGGTTTTACAGGATGACGGCAGTCAACATTTGGAAATGGCCAGGCAACTGGCGGCTTTCGGCAAACCGGTTTACGTCGATAAACCGATTGAAGTAACTGCGACCGCCGCACGAGAACTGGTCGATGTGTACCGGAAACACAATTGTCCATTGTTTTCCGGCTCGGCATTGCGTTATACGCCCGAAATAAAAGCCGTCAAGGCGGATACTGAAGCAGGAACAATTCTGGGAGCGATGACCTGGTCGCCGTTCATGTTGAATCCCCGGATGCCCGGCTGGATTTACTATGCAATCCATGCGGTGGAACCGTTGTTCGAACTGCTTGGCCCGGACTGTGTCGATGTCCAGTGTATTCCCGGCCAATACGGACCGACAGCGATTGGGCAATGGGCGGATGGCCGCACCGGAATCGCGCGGGCGACAACCGATGGAGTTCACGGTTATGGCTTTACTGTATGGCGTGAGAAAAAGACTGTTACCACAACCGTGGCGATGGACACGATTTATCAAGGACTGTTGGAAGCGATTATAGAATTTTTCCGTACCGGAATAGCCCCGACTCCCGTTAAAAACGAAGTAGAAGTGATCTCGTTCATGGAAAGAGCCAATGCCGGCATGAAATAAAAATGGTTCTTCGACGGTTTATGCAGGGTTGGAACTTGACAAAAACGGGGTTCCAACTTATGTCATAACCGTCGATAAGGCTATAATATCTGATATTGGAAACACGTTCCCGGTTGTTTCAATAATCAAACACGCCCTTTCCCAAAGCAGTGAAAACAAGCTCAAAAAATGCCTTACTGTATCCCTATTGTAGCCTTATTTTGAGATTTTCAGAATACTGCGATAAATTATGATAAATCGCTTTTTTATTGATTTGGTGTTAATTATAAGTTTCACTTCTAATTTGTCGAATTCAGAATATGGGTTTTACTCCACCTGTATTGTTAATGTAAAATAATTTTAACCGTAAAAGCTAATTTGGCAAATATTTTTTACATTATCTTATTATTCCGGGCATTCTTTTTTAATCTGGCTGATAGCATAAAGCGGCAGATTTGTCAATTTATCTTCCTGCCGGTAATCGGACATGGAAGTTCTGATAGCAGCTTTGGGAGAATATTTTGCACAATATGACTTCAGGCTTTTTGCCTGGAGGTTTTCGGCTGCTTTGACTTCCAGCGGGATAACATCAGAGCCACTCTGAAATACAAAATCAACCTCAGCACTGCTGTTTTCAATAGACCAGTAGCATGGGACAATTCCCAGCTCGGAACGAAGCTGCTGCTGGACATATTGTTCGGTAAGGGAACCTTTAAATTCTTCAAAAATGCTGTTGCCCTCAAGTATGGAATGTTCATCGAGACCGCTCTTTGCCGCCAGCAAACCGACGTCAAGCATAAACATTTTAAAACCGTTGCTTGGATATGCGGCTAACGGCATGGCCGGCTTTGAAATACGCGGAACTTGATAAATCAGGCCGCAATCATGCAGCCACTGGATCGCAAGCTCAAAATCTTTTGCTCTTGCCCCCTGGCGAAGACTGCCGTAAATAAATTTCCGGTTATCTTTCGCTAATTGCGCCGGAATTGAATTCCAGACCATTCTGATGCGCGGTACGATTTCATTGGGCGCGTGTTTGGAAAAATCCTGTTCATACGCAGTCAGCAGACGAAGTTGGATTTCCCGTACTTCTGAATAATTATCCTGGCCGGCAAACGAAGCAACTGCTTCCGGCATGCCGCCGATGAAGAAATAACTCTTTAACAATTCGATATATTTGCTCTTGAACGGCGTAATCAGACTCCACTCTCTTTGTTCAATAAGTTCACGTAAGTTTTCATTGCCGCTTGCATCAAGAAATTCGGTAAAACTCATTGGGTACAAGTCTAAAAATGAAACCTTGCCTACCGGAAAATTAGTTCCTTTATGCATGGCAACCCCGAGTAATGAACCGGCAGCAATAATGGCATATTCGGGCGCATTTTCGCAAAAATATTTTAAGGAGGAGAGAGCTTGAGGAACTTCCTGAATTTCATCGAAAATCATCAAAGTGTCTTTAGCAGAGATTGATACTCCGGATTCGATCTGCAATGCGGCAATTAAACGGCTAATATCAAAGTTACCTTGAAAGACCTGCTGCATCCGTTCGTTATTATCGAAATTGATATAGGCGACATTAGGAAAAAATCTTTTACCGAATTCCCGCATAAGCCAGGTCTTCCCAACTTGCCTGGCTCCACGAATAACCAACGGCTTGCGGGTTTTATTATTGCGCCATTTTTCAAGCATTTGCATCGCGTGTCGTTTCATATTATAAAACTCCTTTTTGATCTCAATCTAAGGTACATTATAGCGCCTTGATTACAAAAAGTCAAACTACTTTTTGTGATGATAATACATTTTTAAGAACGACTTTATGTGGTATTAATACATTTTTGGGAACTACTCTTGCAAGAAACTTAGGATTCCCAGAGATGCTAAGACACATAGTTTGAAATTATTCTATTGTTTTATCACTGACCATTTCTTTCTCATTAGTTTCTCATTAGGTTTCCATCTCATTAGGGGGCGGTCCACTTTATTTTTAATTTTTGTGCTTGAAATATTATAAAAGCACTATATTTTTAGTCTTATTTCAATTTTCCTCGCCTGAACTTTTTAAAATAAGATTTTACCTGTAATAAAGCTATTATATATATTGAATATAATTCAAGCTTAAAAAAGTATATTTTTCTTATTTTAATATTTTGCGCCTAAGAAAATTAAAATAAGAGCTATTCAAGGCGATATTATTAATTATTTTAAGCTTGTATTTGCTTCCTTAAGTGGACAGACCCCGTCGCAAAACCGTCGCAAACTTCCTTAAGTGGACAGACCCCGTCGCGCGTCCGTCGCGCGTTAAGTGGACAGACCCCGTCGCGCGGAGCCCCGTCGCGCGGAGACCGTCGCGCGGAACCCCGTCGCGCTGCAACAATTCCAGTTTTCACCAGTAATGTTGACTATAACGAAGTGAAGGAAGCCATGGAGAGCGTTTCAGCAAAAGACGTGTCAACATGGCTTAAAGAGA
>JBAYCO010000181.1:0-7723 GCA_041668685.1 Victivallaceae bacterium
TCGTGCACCGTGACGCTGGCAATGCAATATTCCCGCATCATCCGGCTGGTCGTAAGGATGTTGTACTCTTCGCTCTTCAGGTAAATAAAAACAATGCTGTCTTCGCGTTCAATCCGCTGGATGCCGGTTTCGCTTTCAATATTGAACAGCAGAGGCAGAATATCTTCCAGTTGCCTGGCTGAAAAAGTCCTGAAGAAATAATCCGGCATAATTTCCCGTAGTAAATCATACCAGTGTTTGAGTTTTCTGCTGTGTTCTTTTACAACGCTTTCCAAAAAATTATCTGTAGAATTCATATTGCCGTCTCTACTTCTTTTGTGGGTACTCCCTGAAATACCCGATGTTTAAGGCTGCTCTCTCTTTAAATTCCAGCGACTTTTAAGTGCGTTTGCTTCTATAGAATTTGGTTATAAAATAAGGTTGCAAAAAGGCTTTGTCAATAGCTTAAAAGTAAAACCAACGGTTAAGTTTGAAAGTTTAAAATACTTAAATTCGCGAAAAAACAAACCGGAACATATATCTTGCGGATATTCTATTCGGGAAACAGTATCCGGTATCCTGAAGTAACAAAGAACTTACAAAGTTTGCTTATTCAAAAAAAACGTTTATTTTATTAAAAAAATTTTATTTCAGGACAAGGATAATGATGCTTTTTAAAAAAACTCTAATTTCTTTCATAATTTGTTTGAGTTCACTGATCTGTTACGGTGAAGGGGAGGAAGAATCCCTGGACAGCGTATTTTTTCAGGATTTTGACGATGACAGTTATTTTGTAACGATCCCGACCTATACCGGGAATTACCTGGGGCTGATAATCGGCGCGGTTCCGGCCGCTTGCGTCGCGGCGGGATTTCAGTTTGCCAACGAAACCCCGGCAACCGTAAGAAAAAGCGCTCAGGTAACTTTGTCGGTATTTTCAAAATCGATCGGGCTTTTGTGCGGATTGCCGTTTAAATTTATCAAAATGGCGCTTTGGGATTCTCCTCAATACGTCTTAACCGGACTCACCGGAGATTCCGACCCGCCGATAAAACTCCCTGAAAACCGGGAAAAGACCGGGCTCTAAGTTCATCAAAGTAGCGCCGGGAGCAGCCTTGCTCCGGCTGCGGTGCGAGGCCGCACTCGCGACTATTAGTGTTAAGTCAAACGTCTAATGTCGCTTACGCCCCTGGGGACAGGGGCGGCTGCATCATTTATCTTTTACCTGCGTTTCCCGAAGCCACGGCTGTCTCCAGCCGTGCCATGGGTCAACCGATGATTGACTTAACACTAAATTCCCGGCATATAATATTTATGGCAAAAATCGGCTCAAAATCTGTCAGCGCCATTATCTATGACTGATCGCTCAGTGGTATAAGTTATAAGTTCAGGCTTCCTGTAATATCCGGAGAATAATTTCATGGCTTTTTTCGAGCAGATCCGGTTTGGGGGCCAGTTCAAGTTTCATTTTGTTTTGTCCGGCGCTCTTTGCGGTCAGCTCAAGCAGTTCCTGAGTAATATCCGGGAATTCCCTGAGGCTCGTCGGCGCTCCGCAAGACTTTATAAATTCCTGATAAGAGTTAATTATTTCCAGAGGAGTCTCACCGGGAAAAATCTTTTTGAGCCGCATTGTCCGTTGTGCTACTTCGTCTCGTTGAATATAATATTTCCACGCGGCGGGCAGCAGCAGGGCAACCGCGATCCCGTGCTCGATTTTACCGAACCATGAGAAGCTGCATAAATGCGGCAAGCCTGTGGATTTGTAACGGATCGTCATTCCGCCGAGCGTCGCCGCTGTCGCCATTGCGGCCCGCGCCTCCATATCTTCACCGCAATTTATCGCTCGCGGAAGAAATTCCCTGACCAGCCGGATACTTTCCAGGGCCCAGTCGTTAGCCCGCGGGTGGTTTGCGTCCTGCCCGATATTCAAAAAACCTTCAAGGGAATGAGCCAGGGCGTCACAGCCGGTGGCGCGGGTTACGTGTTCCGGCACGGATACCGCCAGTTCCGGGAGGACGAACGAATATTCCGGGATGATCTCAATTTCCGAAATCAGTTTTTTTACTTTGAGTTTGTGGTCCACGATGTTCGCGTAAGGAGTGGCTTCCGAACCGGTTCCGGAACTTGTTGGAAAGCATATTACTTTTTTGAGTTTTTTGCCGGGGTTGGCCGACGAAAATTTATTTACCCCGAAAAAATCGTGTTGGCTTTGCCCGGTCTGAAACTCCAGATAAGCAGCTTTCGCCGCGTCCATCGGGCTGCCGCCGCCGATAGCGATTACCTCATCCGGTTTTTCCCGCTTCAGGAAAGCGGTCATCTTTTCGACGGTTCCGGTACACGGTTCTTCCTCAATATCTTTGAAACGCGCAATTTGCAGGTTAAGATCCCCGGCAATGTGTTCAAGTCGAATCCAGGCTCCGCTTTTGTCCGCCGAACTTCCGCCGGTGAACACGGCGATTTTGCGGGTTCCTTTTTCCTTCAGCAAGTTTGCGAATTTTTGCCATGACTCAGTCCCGAAACTTATTTTCGTATCCGGGTAAGTGTCCAAAATTTGTTGATAGTTCTGCATAATTATCCCTTTATATAAACCCGGCTGCGCCGGAACTTCTAAAACCACTGATCTTCACTGATTTGACACTGATTTTTTGCGGCTCTGCCGCAAAAAACTCTCTTAATTAGTGTTTTATCAGTGCAGATAAGTGGTTAAAATAACAAATTCCATAAAATATTGCGTACGCTATTCTTTTTTTTAAGCTACGGTTGATTTTCCAAAAATCAAATAGTTTTATCTATTCAAATTGACCCTGCCGGGATTCCTGCTAAATTAAAAATAAAAGCGAGGACATCATTAATATGCGCAGAATTTTACTGTTGACCTGCATTATGCTGCTTGCCGGGTGCCATAGCCTGCCGCCGGGAAACGCTCCGGACGGGCCTATCGTTGACGCGAAAATCCCGAACCGGGAACATTCATGGCAAAGCGCGGAAAATTATCTGCTTACCTCTTTGTCGATATTCTGTCTCCAGAATTTTCCTGAAGGCGCAGATATTTATACTGATTTTCCCTGCAACGACAGTTTCCTGGGTATCCGTTCGCGGATGATTTTATATGCCGCATGCAACACTGTTCCGCTCCGGGTAGTCCGCCGGGCGGATGCCGTTTACTGTTTAAAAAGTAAATTCGATAAAGACAAAGTCTGGTCCATGTCACTGACGGAACTGAAAACCGAAAAAAACGTATGGCAGGCAAAGGCGAAAATACAGGAGAAGAAATAAGTGATCTTAATTTCATGGAATGTTAACGGCATCCGGGCGGTGGAGAAAAAAGGATTTGTTAAGTGGGTTGACAACTGCGGAGCGGATGTTATCTGCTTGCAGGAAACCAAGGCGCACCCGGAACAGCTTTCCGACAAAATAATGAATATTGACGGTTACACATCTTATTGGAGTTCGGGTAAGCGTAAGGGATACAGCGGCGTCGCGACTTACTCGAAAATCGCGCCGGCGGCAAATGAAACCGGCTTCGGCGGACATGAGAAATTCGATTGTGAGGGCCGGATACTGGCGAGTTATTTTGATGATCTCGTTTTGCTGAACATTTATTTCCCGAACGGGCAAAGCGGCGAAGAACGTTTGCAGTACAAACTGGAATTTTATGATGCGACGCTGGATTTTTGCGAGGAGTTGCGCAAGCAGGGGAAATCGCTGATCATTTGCGGCGATTACAACACCGCCCATAACGAAATCGACCTTGCGCGTCCCAGGGAAAACGAAAATACTTCCGGTTTCCTGCGCATTGAGCGCGACTGGATGGATAAATTTGAGAGTTTCGGCTATATCGACACTTTCCGCAAACTCCATCCCGATACCGGCGACGCCTATTCGTGGTGGAGTTACCGCACGGCCGCGCGCGACCGGAACGTCGGCTGGAGACTGGATTATTTTTACATTACCCCGGAACTTCTGCCCAAAGTCAAACGAGCTGAAATCCTGAACGACGTAATGGGGTCGGATCATTGCCCGGTACTGCTCGAGATAGACCAGTGAAGAACTATGAGCGAGAATGAAACAGCTTACCATGTAATTGTCGAAGGCCGTGTTACCGGCGTCGGTTTCCGCTGGTCCGCTTTATCTTACGCCAGGAATTTACCCGAACTTAAAGGGTATATCCGCAATGCCTCTTATGAAAAAGTAGAAGTCGTCATCCAGGGGCCGGAAACCCAGGTCAAGCTGATGCTCGACTGGCTCCGGCACGGCCCGTCTTACGCCCGAATAGACGACATCAAAGTAAACCCTTATCCGCTCAGCGAAAATCTGGACGCTTTCACAGTCAAAGCTTAAAAAAATAACGAAATCGTTGAATATTTCGGCAAGTTATTTGTTAAGTATGTAAAACAATAATTTATATAAAGGATTGTTAATGGACGAGGGAAAAGCCATAGCCTTGTGCATTAAGCACCGTGATCCGGCCGGATTTGAGTTTTTGTTCAAAATGTTCCGCAAGGAAGCATACTTTCATGCGCTTGCGTTCCTCGGGAATCATGATGACGCCGTTGACGCCTGTCAGGAATGTTTCGCGAAAGCGTTTCGGACCATACCCAAACTGAATGATTTAAAAGTATTTTATCCATGGTTTTATACCATACTCCGGAATCATTGCCTGAATATATTGAGAAGGAGAAAACTGGAAAGCAATTATTTTTCCAGAGAAGCCATGTTCACGGAGAATCATTCGGACCGGTCATCTCCCGGCCTTCTCATGGAGAAGAATGAAGAACAGCTCAAATCATGGGAAACGATGGAAAAACTTGCGCCGGAGTTCCGGGAAATTCTCATAATGAAATACATGGAGGGACTCAGCTATGAAAAGATATCCATTTTGCTTGATATCCCCAAAGGTACGGTAATGAGCAGATTATACCATGTCCGAAAGGCATTTAGAAAAGAATATGTGAAATCAGGAGGTGAGCTCCATGAATAATTGTGAAAAATACCATGCTTTAATCGTCGGTCTGCTCGATAATGAGCTGACGCCCGAAGAAATTCACGAATTGAATATGCACTTAAACCGCTGTGAAAGCTGCCGGAATGAATTTGACGAAATGAAGGAAATATCCGGAAAACTTTCTCTGCCGTCCTTCAAAGAACCGGAAGATGAAGTTCTGGAGCAATTATGGAAAAGCCCCTATTCCCGCTTCACCCGCAACGCAGCTATCGTGATGGTATTGGGCGGTTACCTGTGTCTTATGGGATATGGCTTTTATGAATTCATGTTCAGCAATAAAAAAGCCGCAATACCCAAAGTTGCGCTGACAGCATTAGTTATCGGTTTTCTGATTTTGCTCTTTTCGGTAATTCGGGAAAGAATAAAAACTTATCAAAAGGACGCTTACAAGGAGGTAAAGAGATGATTGTGACGACAACAAACACGATTGCGAACAAGAAAGTTGTTAAAACCTTGGGGCTGGTCCGCGGTAATACGATTCGCGCCCGGCATATCGGCAAGGACATTATTGCCGGTTTAAAGAACGTGGTCGGCGGAGAAATCGGCGAATACACCAAGTTAATGGGCGAATCCAGGGAACAGGCCCTTGACCGAATGGTTGGCGATGCGGAAAAGATCGGGGCAAACGCGATAATATCCGTTCGCTTTACTACATCGATGCTCATGGGCGGTGCCGCAGAACTTCTGGCTTATGGAACCGCCGTGGTAATTGAGGATGAGTAAAAAAAGGAAACTAATTTTCCAATGACTAACTGTCCCTCAATGAAAGAGTAGAGAGTTCCTCATAAAAGGTTGATTTTAAAACTTATATAAAGTGGTTTTAATCCAGTTCGCCGAGGCGGAGGCCGACGGGCATTGCCGCGGGTTGTTCGCAGGTACTTTTCAGCTCGATATATTTTTTAGCGTTACTGGATTTTTCAAAGGCTTCCATGATTTCCAGGACATGGAACGCCAGTTCGCCGGAAGCCCGGTGCTTGCGACCGGTACTGATCGCTTTTGCCATGTCGGCCGCGCCGATACTGCGCATGTTGTCGGTATATTGGTGAGTAACCGGGCAATCCGACCATTCAACGATTTGTTTATCGCCGACCGCCAGCCTTACCGGGCCGCCGAAAGTATTCGGATTAGGAACTTCCAGAGAGCCGTGCGTACCGTAAATTTCAATAGGTTTATGTTGATGCGTCCAGACGTCAAAACTGGATAATAAAGTTATGAGCGCACCGTTTTGAAACTCGATTGTACCCGAATAGTGGGTCGGAACTTCCACCGGAAGTTTTTCATAGGGATTTATTCCCTGCGGGCCGGTAACCCGGTATTCAAAACCCTTGCTTACCATGGCGCTGACGCCTTTGGCCGGGCCTAAAAGATTGATCAAGGCGGTAAGGTAATAGACGCCGAGGTCAAACATCGGGCCGCCCCCGAATTCATAAAAAAAGGCGGGCGCTTTATGATAATAACGTTCCGGGCCGCAACCCATTATGATCGCGGTTCCGCTTAACGGTTTGCCGATCCAGCCGTCTTCTATCAGTTTGCGGGCGGTCTGTTGTCCGCCGCCGAGGAAAGTATCCGGAGCGCAGCCGACCCGCAGATTCTTAGCTTTCGCCAGTTCTAAAACTTTTTCGGCCTCTTCCGTTGAAACCGCCAGCGGTTTTTCGGCATAGGTATGTTTACCGGCTTCAAGCGTTCTGATTGCAATTTCGGCATGGGCTTTAGGAATTGTCAGGTTAATGACCATTTTTATCCCCGGATCGGCGAGCAGTTCATCGACCGTAAGGGCCCGTATTCCGTATTCTTCCGCCTTGGCTTTAGCGGCTTCCATGTTTATGTCGGCGCAGGCGGTTACTTTTATATTGTCAAAGGTATTCGACGCTTTTAAATAAGCATCGCTTATCTGTCCGCAGCCGATGATTCCGATTTCAGTTTTAGCAAACATTTTCAAAATCCTTATTTTAGATTGCCGGTCTGAAGACCGGCGCTCTCAAGTTTTTACTCACAACTTTATTTGTTCCCTTTTGCCAGGCCGTTTTGAGTTAAATAATTATAGCTTTTTTCAATCGCCTCAAACATATCGGTTTTGCAGTTATCTATCTCTACAACCAGCCATTGAGTGACTTCGGGATCCATGGCTTCGAGCAAATGCGGAACGTTCATAACGCCGTCTCCCACTGCCGGCATTGTGTAATCCGGGGCGAAATCGCCGTCTTTAATATGCAGAAGGACTGCGCGGCGGTTAAATTTCTTTAACATTTCATAGGGGTCTTCTTTGCCGAAATTCGCGCTCCAGTAAGTATCTATTTCGAGTTTAACGTCAGGGCAGAGCTCCAGATAGACTTCGTAGGCAAGTCTGCCGTCAGGGAGGCGCGCAAATTCAAAGTCATGGTTATGCTGGAAGAGAGTAACGCCGTTTTCCGCCAGTTTCCGCTGCATCGGGTTAACGATGTCCGCGAGTTTTTTTATTGAGTCAAGGTCTTTAAACTCATCCCGGCTGTAGCCACAGGCGACTTTATCGATTCCGAGAATTTCGGCTGTTTCTATTGCCTTGTTTACATCATCCATGCTTCGGCACCACGGGCTGTGCGTACTGGATACTTCCATTCCGAGGTCGGTAACGATTTTTTTGAATTCCGCCGGGCTTAAATCCCAGAATCCTGCCGGTTCCACTCCGGCATAACCGATATCGGCAACTTTTTTCAGGACTGCGGTAAAATCTTTTTCGGCTTCGGCGCGGAGTGAATACAA
>JBAYCO010000182.1:0-7689 GCA_041668685.1 Victivallaceae bacterium
CATTGACGGTCTTGGCGCTGCCGGTCGCCGCGGTCAGGTCCGCGGGGAGCAGTTCCATATAGTCCAGTCCGTGCTTTTTGAATTCCACCGCCGCGCCCTCCGGGTAATTTTCAACCCCATGCGACAGAATGCGGTTTTTCAGGCATATGACTTTGCCGCCGGGAGCGGGAAAATCCAGCCAGCGCAAAGTCTCCATCTCTTCCAGCGAAACCAGAATATCGGCTTCGCCGACGGGAATAACCGGGGACGCGACTTTTTCCCCGAACCTGACGTGGCAGAACACTGAACCGCCGCGCTGGCTCATGCCGTGGATCTCGCTTTTTTTCACATCGTAACCGGCATTCATCGCGGCAAGGGAAAGCATATTGCCGGCGGTAATAATGCCCTGTCCACCGACCCCGACCATTAAAACATTCATGACTTTTTTCGTTTTCATCCGGCGCCCTCCCGCTGTTTTTTAGCCAGTTTCCTTTTCAGTATCATGCACGGGCCTTTCACCACCAGCAGCGACAGCCGCCCTCCGGCAAGGAGCGTATCCAATGCTTCGGCTATTTCTTCCTTATTATAAGCGCTGACGATTTTTACATCCGCCTTATCCATACCGGCGGCTTCACACAGTTTGATATAATCGATGCTGATCGTGGGACTGCCGTCAATAGTTTGCCCGGACAGCGGATTCGGCTGCAGCCCGGTCATCGCGGTCGTGCCGTTGTCCAGCACAATAAAAACGCAGTGACGTTTATTGTACGCCGCGTTGAACAGACCCGTAATACCGGAATGCGCAAAGGTCGAATCCCCCATGAGGCCGACCGTGTTTTTCATCGCATCTTTGCCGCCGGCGAGTTCGACGCCCTCGGCAACGGTGAATCCCGCTCCCATATCCAGCAAAGTATGCATGGCTTCGAACGGCGGCAGCGTACCCAGCGAATAACAGCCGATATCCCCGATCACGTTCAGCTCTTTATCCCGTAATATTTCATAAACCGTACGGTGCGGACAGCCGGGGCATAATTCCGGCGGGCGGGGCGGTAATTTCACCTCGGATTTGCGGGTTTCAGGCTCATCCCCGCTTATACCGCGCTTGATGATCTCCGGGGTAAATTCCCCGATAGCGGGAAAACAGTTTTTACCGCAAACATCAAGTCCCAGCGCCCTGATCTCATTTTCCAGGAACGGATCGAGTTCTTCCAGAACATAGATTTTTTCGTATTTCGCGCAGAATTCGCGAATAAGTTTTTCCGGCAGCGGATAGACCATGCCGAGTTTGAGCGCCGGGGCATTCGGAAAACATTCCCTGGCATAGGTATAGGGTATGCCGCCGCAGATAATCCCGAAATCGCCTTCGCCTTCCTCAATGCGGTTGACGCTTAATTCGTTGCATGTTTCGCGCAACTGCCGCGTCCGCTCTTCAACCACAAAGCGACGTTTTTTCGCGTAAAGCGGAATCATGACGTATTTAGAAATTTCTTTGGCAAATCCCGGAACAGTTCGTTCATCCCGCTCCGCAATAGAAACAATGCTCATCGAGTGCGAAAGCCTGGTAGTCGCACGCAGAATGACCGGGGTATCATATTTTTCGCTTATTTCAAAAGCCAGTTTAGTAAAGTCTTTAGCTTCCTGGGAATCGGCCGGTTCCAGCATGGGCAGTTTTGCGGCCCGCGCATAGTTGCGGCTGTCCTGTTCGTTCTGCGAAGAATGCATGCCGGGATCATCGGCGACGACAATCACCAGTCCGCCCTTGATCCCGGTATAGGATGCGGTAAACATCGGGTCGGCGGCGACGTTCAGGCCGACATGTTTCATGGTCGCCAAAGCCCTGGCGCCGGATATCGCGGCGCCATAGGCGACTTCCAGTCCGACTTTTTCATTGATCGACCATTCCGTTTTCACACCCGGATATTTGCAGAGGTTTTCCAGTATTTCCGTGGACGGCGTACCGGGATAACCGGCTCCGACCTTAACGCCCGCTTCATAGGCTCCGCGGGCTATCGCCTCATTTCCGGACAAAAAAAGTTTTTCGTTCAAAGATACCTCCTATCAGTCATCACCAATTCGTGAATAAACAGGGGAAATCACCATAAGCCAAAGCTAATTAAGCGGTAATCTCAAAACGGACAAAGTACCACTGTTTAACTGATAAGTCAATATAGTTTGCACGGAAATTACTGCGGATTTGTAGTCGCAGGTGCGGCCCGCACCGCGACAAGAGCCGGAGTTCATTCTGTAAAGTCCTTGATAAATTCTGAATAACCGTGTTCGTAGTCCCATCTTCAGGCGGAAGCGGAACCGTTGTCCTTGTGGGAAATTCCGCTTAAAAGCGGTACTACAAACACATAATTATCCATTCTTTTCCCTCAACTAAGCCAACTGTCCGGATACGCCTGTAATCACCGATTACAAATCTTTCCTGTATTTAGTATTGACTTTTCACTGTTGCTGGACTATACTTATAGTAGAGTCTGAAAAGGGTCAACGCCTAAAAGTTGAACTTTATAAATAATAATCAGACCGGGAAGGCGATTAGCCGAGAAAACGATATAATGAAATGATAAAAGAAGCAGTTAATTCTGCCGTAGCTGAAGTTCTGACAATCGCCTTCCTATTATTTTGAGCGGCTCTCATGAAAATGAGGGCCTTAGTTTTTTATACGCGCTTCCGCAAATTTTTTCAAGGCATATTTTTCCGCATGGTTCTATTGATTATATTGTAAACGCTTTTATATTATACCGGGCGGGACTTAAACCTAATTATTTTTTAATCCGGATAAAATATTTATGAGCGACGCAATAAAACACGAGTGCGGCATCGCGCTTATCAGGCTTTTAAAACCCCTGGGCTATTATCAGCAGAAATACGGTTCGGCCTTCTATGGTCTCGACAAATTATACCTCCTCATGGAAAAGCAGCATAACCGGGGACAGGACGGAGCCGGCATCGCTTCGATTAAATTCGACGCCAAACCGGGCAGGCCTTATATCTCGCGGGAACGTTCCAAAGCGTCAAACCCGATCCAGGATATTTTTTCATCCGTAAACGGCAAAATAGACGAGGCTTTCGAGAAAAACCCGGAGTACCGGCATGACATAAGCTGGCAGAAAGACAATCTTGATTTTTGCGGGGAACTGTATGTGGGGCATCTGCGCTACGGCACTTTCGGCAATAATTCCATCCATTCCTGCCATCCCTTCCTGAGATCAAACAACTGGATAACCCGCAATCTGCTGCTTGCCGGCAATTTCAATCTGACCAATACCGACGCCCTGTTTAACATGCTCATCAGCATCGGCCAACATCCGGTGAGGTATTCCGATACCGTAACCATCCTCGAAAAAATAAGCTACGCGCTGGACCAGGAAAACGATCTGCTTTACCGTAAATACAAGAACGACGGCTATTCGAACCGGGAAATATCCGAGCTTATCGCGGAAAAACTCGATATCGTTTCAATCCTGAAAAACGCCTGCAAACATTGGGACGGCGGTTATGTGATATGCGGAATGATCGGGCATGGAGACGCTTTCGTCATTCGCGACCCCGCCGGGATCCGCCCCGTATTTTATTACAAAGACGATGAAGTTCTGGTCGTAACCTCGGAGCGTCCGCCGATACAAACCGCTTTTGACGTATCGTGGGACAAAATCAAGGAAATCCCGCCGGGCCACGCCCTGATTATCCGCAAAAACGGCCGTTTCAACCTCAAAAAATTTGCTCCGCCGCTGCCGAGGAAATCCTGTTCTTTCGAACGGATTTATTTTTCGCGCGGTACGGACAGGGATATTTACCGGGAACGCAAGGATTTGGGGAAACGCCTGGTGCCCGCCGTTCTCAAAGCCTTGGATAACGATATTGAAAACAGTATTTTCTCCTTTATCCCGAATACCGCCGAAACTTGTTTTTTCGGGATGTCGGAAGAACTGAAAGCGCATTGCAACCGGATTAAAGTCGAAACTCTCCAAAAGAACAGGAAACTCAGCGACGAGAAACTTGCGGAAATTCTAAACTTTACCCCGCGTTTTGAGAAGATAGCGGTCAAAGACGCCAAATTACGCACCTTTATCAGCAGCGACGCCTCACGTGACCGGCTGGCCACCCACGTTTACGACACGACCTACGGAGTAGTTCGGCCAAACATCGACTCCCTGGTGGTCATTGACGACTCCATTGTCCGCGGAACGACTATGCGAAACAGTATTTTAAGGATACTCGACCGCACCCGGCCGAAAAAAATTGTCGTGGTTTCCTCCGCTCCGCAAATACGCTACCCGGACTGTTACGGGATCGATATGGCCAAACTCGGTAAATTTATCGCTTTTGAAGCTGCCGTAGAATTGATCAAGGAACGCGGCATGGAAGAATTACTGGCCGAGGTTTATGAGGAAGCCAGGGCGCAACTTAAATTGCCGATGAACGAAATGGTCAATGTCGTTAAAAAAATCTATGCCCCGTTCAGTGCGGACGAAATTTCGGCGCGTATCGCCAAGCTCCTGACGGCAAGCACTATAAAGGCGGAAATTCAATTCATATACCAAACAATAGAAGACCTGCACGCCGCCTGTCCCAATCATCTCGGCGACTGGTATTTTACCGGAGATTATCCGACTCCCGGAGGGAACAAGGTCGTCAATCAGTCTTACGTCAATTATATTGAAGGTGACGATTCGCGGGCCTATTAATCTTTAGCAATGGTACTGAATGAAAAAAATGCTTAAAATATTGTTCAGCGGACTGCTGCTCCCGGTTGTTCTTCCGGCTTTTGCCGCCACGCCGGACATCGCCGAATTTCTCGATAAAGAGCAAACCGCCGCCTGGGAAACCTCAAGTAAGGATTTCAAGAAAAATAACGGTCCCGGTAAATTGTACCGCTGGAACAGCACCAGGAAAAATTCTCTCCATTACGCGGCGAACCGTTCCGCCGGCCCGCTTTATTTTCAAAAATGGAAGATAACTGAAGCGGATTTTGATTTCGAAAACGATAAACTGAAAAGCCTTTCCCTGAATATATATAATAAATCCTGCTCTACCAACAAAACTTTTGCGGACAACAAAAATGTTTTCCTGAAATTTCTGGACGAACTGCGCGATTCCCTTAATAAATTTTTCAAAACAAGCCACAGCCGCATAAAAATAAACCTGCTTAACAGCGCCCGTTGTTATTCCTGTTACTGGAACACGCCGTCCGCTTTCGCGGTCCTGAAATGGAGCTATAACGGCGCCAATCAATATAATTTCCAGGCACAGTATGTTACGCTTGACATTTACAAAGACAAAAAAGATTTTGACGCGACAGCAGCAAAGAAACCCCGCATAGAGGATCTGAAATCCCTCGTAAAGACCAATGAAGACGGCGACCGTTTTCTTGAAATCCCTATGGTCGATCAGGGGAAACGGGGATATTGTGTTGTCGCTTGCGCCGAACGGATATTGAAATATTACCAGGTAGACATTGACCAGCATATTCTGGCGCAGGCCGCCAATACCTCAAATATGGGTAACGATATTATTCCGCACTCTCATGGCCGGGATTCCGGTAATTTCACTCTCTGTACCCTCATCAACCCAAATTTTTCTACCTGTTTCAGAATCAAAAACGGCAACATGTTCATTTTTGCCTTTTACGATGGTTTTCTCAAGATCATCGAGATTGTCAGGATATTGAAGATTATCAGATTTCCAGCCTTTAGGTTTCTGCTTTTCAATTTTCTGCGTTTTAGGAGATTTTAAAGCACCTTTCTTGCGATATTCCCGCCATGCTTCTTTATCGTCTTTCTGTTCTTTGCCTTTGCTGTTCAGACCCGTCTTGGGGCGACCCTTGTTATCAAAATCATCTTCGGCTATCACCGGATCAACTGCAATAATGCGATGCGTACAATTCGGGTGAAACAATCCTGATGATCGAGCCGATTCAAGAGACGGATATTTACCCGTACCGCTGATAGACAGCAAACGCGTTTCCCAGCGCGCACAGGCAGGGCATGGATTGCCGGACACACTGATTGCCACAATATCGCTTTTCTCGTCGCTACAGCCCTGCAAATAAGCCTCTCTGGCGTTATTATGTAGCATAGTGCGGCTTAACATTTCAAAATATGCGTCCGGGTTCCACTTTTTGCCGTCTTTTGCCGCGAATATAAATTTTTCACCGCCATTTTGATAGAACAGGCGTTTTGATACAGCTATTTGAGTTTCACCAGTCATCGAGGCTTCACGCATGACTTGCGCTGAAATGCGCCGGAGATTGCTAATAGCCGCTTTCGACATTTGCTTAGTGGCTCCGGCGACATGCGTATAATTATCCTCAAGCATGAGATCAAGAGTATTTTTATTCAGCTTGCCGACTACTTCATTAGGATTTTCCGTAAGGTCGACCAAAGCAGAATGATAGAAACTCTGTGCAACGTAGGTAATGGCGTATTTGGTAGTCTTGCGGTATTCTTCCTCAAAATTGCCAAACATGTCCTGTAGTTCTTCCATCAGCATAACCAGGCGCGGTCCCGTAAAGGAAGAACGTTTCTGCAGGACATACTCTTTTATGCGATCCTCAATGTGTCCGCGCGATGCCAAATAAATGGCGTACATGTCTTTTTCTTTTGCAGAAAGTTCTTTGTAGCCTTTATTGGCATGGCTATTGAGAAACGCGCGAATGAGGTTCATAATTTTACTGATCTAAGGCTTTAATTTGGCGGCAGTATTGGCCGCGGTATCTAATATTTCATTTAGTCCGAGAAAAACATCTTTAGATGTAGATTCAGTTGAAAGAGTTTTTTCTTTCAATGTTCCTCTTTTGCCATCTTTGCCCTCATAATAAGTTCTTTTAAAAACCATTGTTCTGAGGATACCATTAGCATCTGTTCTACTTATCAATTTGCCATTCTCATCGTATTCACAAATGCTGGCACAACCAGTTAAAAAAAGAACTGGAACAATCAATAAAAATAGCGTTTTCATTTGTTTGGCTCCTTTGTTAATTTATTATTTTCCAAATAGGGATGAAACCTTGCTCCAAAAACCAGCAATAACCAAAGTGATTACTCCGCTGACAAATGCTGTAACAATTACCCAAGTAGCGGCTTTTTTGCCAGTTTTCATGATTCCAACAAGTTCTTTCATGCCTTGCGCTGTTTCATGGTCTATTCCGTTAGGACATTGAATCGCTGGCTGATGATCCTTAAGTTCTTCGGCTATATATTGCGCGATGTCTTTCTTGTCCCGGTCTGTCATTTAATCACTCCTCTATTTTAGATAACGGGTTCAGGGTTGGGGCTTTTCCACCAGTAGAAACCAGCAGGTAAATTGCAGTATTTTTCGAAGCGCCATCCGTCAAACTCAACGATATAACGGCGCGGATCAAGGAATCCATAATTATATTTAGCCATCTTTGTTGCGTTATCATCAAACATAGCGTTGCTTTTGTGAAATTTTTCACGGTCTATAATTTCGGCTATCGGTTCGGTTATCAAGGCGCGTTCGTACCATTGAACATCATGGATCAGGGCAACAGCCATAAGTGACGGGTGACATTCACTAAGCAATATACGTAGCCATTCCGGAAAGCCATCAGAGCCGATACCGTTAAATATTTCGGTAAGTTGTTCATCGGTGTATTTATCTAATATCTCGCGTCCGTTTAGCTTAGCCGATTCAGCCTGCCACCGCCATACGGCGATCTGTTCGGCTGAATACAATGTTTCA
>JBAYCO010000183.1:0-7604 GCA_041668685.1 Victivallaceae bacterium
CGGGTTTCTGATTTCTATTCGGAAAACGAAAAGCTAAATCTTTTCGGTCATGAGATTCCAATAGCCGGATATGCCTCCTTTCTCGCGGCTCACGGGAATGCTGAAATTATCGGGAATTGGGAAAATGACCGGCCGGGTGCGGTTATAAAAGCCGGCCGCTGTTATCTCGGTACTTCACTTGGCGCAGCTTTTTTTGAGAATGCGGATACCGCCGTACGGAAAAATATTCTGGCGGCGCTCAAAAAGCTGTTTTCAAGATTAAATATAGTTTTATCTTCTTCCGATTTGCCGGAAAAGGTCTACCGGCGGGAATTGGTTGCAGACGATAAAAAAATGGTCTTTTTATTCAACCGCACGGAATCAGTACAGGAAATTGAACTTCACAACAAACAGATCAAAGTTCAGCCGTTTGATTCGATCACAATTAACCTGAATTTACAAGGAGAAAGGAAAAATGAAAAACAGTCATGTTTTCTCAAGCGTCAGGCGCAGCCGGCCCGTCTGGTGGAAACCGGATAAACAAAAAACCGCGCTCGCAAACAGAGAAACACAAAAAAGTTCGATTAGTTTCACCTTGATCGAACTCCTCATTGTGATCGCGATCATAGCGATCCTTGCGAGTCTTTTGCTTCCGGCCCTGAATTCGGCACGGGAAAAGGCAGCGGAGATCAGTTGCACGAATAACTTGAAACAGTGGAACACGGCCAATATAAGCTATGCCAATGACTGGCAAGGCTGGCTGGTTCAAAGCAGTTATTATACGCCTAGCAATATAGGTTGGGGGGTCCAGTTATCAAAATATGTCAACTATGATTTTACCGGTTCCACCACGAGGCAGGATTTCAGTATCTGGCATTGTCCGAGCGGTATACCGTACACCACTTACCCCTATTGGTCTGCCGGATATACAATCAACCGTTATATTATTGAAAACAAAAATAATACCGGAAAACTTGCCAGGATGCAAACTCCGTCCTATCTCATGGTGATGGTAGATTGCGCCACCGATGGCGACAGAACCGAGTATCATTACAGAAGGAAGGGTGGCAATGCTACGTTCTGGGTGGACATAGGCAGCAGCCTCAAATATGTAAGTTATCGCCACAAAGCGCAAAGCAATACCCTCTTCGGGGACGGCCATGCAACGTCTTGCAGAAAATTGGGTAGTGTACCCGTTGTGACAAAATGGTACAATGAGGGAACGACATATGGTTTGTAAAAAGCGCGGTTGAACCGCTTTTCAGAAAGATCATCACAAAGCAAAATTTTTTCAGAATGAACAGTATTTACGGAATTGGATAATCCTTAATTCAGTTCAGTTTCCGTAAATGAAGGAGATATAATGATCGGGAAAATGCCTTTATGGAAATATTTTATCGCAGGAATCAGTTTTTTAGTTGCAGGACCAATTTTATGTTGTGGAGCGGCTTTGCCCAAAGTCGTGCTGTATAAAGCCGGCAGCGGCGCCCACGGAATGTATCAGGCGTTAAAAACCAGAAAAGATATGAAAGTCGAGTTTATAGACAAATTGTCTCCGGCTTCTCTTTTCGCTCATGATGTACTGATTATCGGCAGCCTGAAAGGCGTAAGCGCAGATGAGCGGGAGGCAATAAGAAGCTACGTTGAATGCGGCGGTGGAGCAATGCTCAATCATGATGCCTGCGGATACCGGGGCTGGACTAAGCCTCCGTTCCCGGAAATTGTCGCCAAAGGCTTGAAAAATGCGCTAAGCACCACTCTGAAGGTAAAACCTCCGGTTCATCCGGTAACAAAAAATATGCCTGTAAAATATGAACATGCTTATTATGATCATATAACTCTGCAGAAGGGACCTAAAGGTAAAATACTGGTGACGGATAAAGATAATAAAGCGGTAGTAATTGTCGGTCAAGTTGGACACGGCAAAGTAGTGGCTAACGGAAGCATTACCGGCTACGAATATAATGCCGTTGAAACCAATGAAGGAGAAAAAGCTCCGGAAGGCGGCGAACTGCAATTGTTGTTGAACAGCATTAAGTGGCTTTCCTCCGCCCGGTTGACAAATTTAAGCAGGGATGAATTAAAGAAGAGGCAGGATGCGGTGCGGAGAAAACTTGCGCTCAAACCCAAAACCCCAAAGGCTATGTCCGGCATAAGCGGCAATTCAACCGACTGGTTCACCGAATCCATGTTCCGGGAAGCTTATCTGGTTCGCCGACCGGTAAATGAACTGGGCGGGAAATTTTTTATGTTCAGCAGCGGAGCGGGGCTCGGTCCTCCGGCGGGAATCAACATCCATGGCTATAACCGGACGCAGTTGAATATGCGACAGTTGAAATGGCTTGGAGTTACTGATATTATAGTTTACGATCAGTCCGGGAAACGCGTCTATCATCCTTCGAAAGTCCCCGGAGCCCGGAACTACTATTATTCTTCAGGACTAAAAGATCCATTGATGGATACCGTAAAAGCTGCGCATCATGAAGGCATAAATGTATGGGTTGCATGGCATTCGGTAAATTATCCGGATAATATGTGCGCCAAAAATGAGAAAGGTAATTTTTACCTTTATGGCGGCAAGAGGAAAGTTGAGGATTACCTGAATCCGAAACTGTATGAATATCTGCATGGGCTGATTGATGAATACGTCGAAAAATATAACAAATACGGTAATTTTAAAGGAATATTCTATGACGAACCCTGGTGGGTGCCGTCATGTGATTTCCACGGAGATGACATACCGGTATTTGCCAAATTCTGTAAAGAAAGATTTGGAGAAACGCCGCCGGATAATATTGGCAAGAAGTTTGCCAAAGGCAGGTTCTGGAAAGATCCGAAAGATAAATGGTGGAGAAGGTTCATTTTATTCAAGAATAAACTGATGGTGGATTTTTATAAGGATATTGTAGCCTATGCGCATAAACGCGGTTTACAGTTTATGGGTGAACTTTTCCCGCCCGCACGCAGCAGAACAGGCTGGTGTTGGGGTATGGACAACTATAATCTCCATAAGATTGGAGCTGATTATTATTTCGCGCCTCCCGAAGATAATTGTGAACCTGTTTATATTTATCCCGAAGTAACAGTAGGAATACATTTGTACAGGAGTTGGGGTTATTATAATACTCTTGCGTTCCGCGGAAACAAGGCGGGTACTTATTTTGTTTTCAAGAGTCTTTGGCGCCCGATAGGTTTCGGAAAAAATCCCCGTGTAGTCAGCGCCTCCAAACTTCATATCTGCAACAGCAGGGAATGGGCGAACAGCAAATCTCTGACCAAGGCGGCTATCCTGACGAACCAGATGGCGCTGATCATGTCTTTTGCCGATCCGTCGGTGCAATATAATAAGGAACTGTCTCTTCTGAACAAACTGTCCTATAAACAGGATATGAACATGATGCTAAGTCGAGAAACCGTATATTATAAAAACTACAAAGTGCTGATCGCGCCTCCATACAGTGTTAAGTTTCTTCCTGAAGAAACGATTAAAGCATTGAAGAAATATTTGGAAAACGGAGGAATCGTTATTTCCCTGAATGCCAACTTTTCTTCATCCAGGCCCGACTTAACCTTGGAAAAAGATTTGAACCCGGAGTTTACGGGAGTAAAATACAGGAACCGGAAGAGCGTGGATATATTTAAAGGAATAAGCTTTGCCAACAACCGTTATCCCGCATTAAAGTTGAAAACTTTTCCCTCGAAAACAACTGAAATAGTAAATCCCGGGGTTAAAGTGATCGCCACCTTCAAGGGTACTGAAGAACCGGCGATTACGGAACTGAAAATCGGGAAAGGCAAAGTAATTGCTTTCCATTACAATGTTTTCGACGCGATTTCTCCAGAAAAAAGCGATACTCTTAATTATCTGGCTTCTCTGGTTTATGGATGTTCTTCTCCGGCCATTACTGCAGAAGGAAATTTAAAGATAGTAACAACCTTGAAGAAGAATAATTGGGTTGCAGTATCTCTTTATGCCAAAGAATATGAATTCCCGGCGGAAGGAGTAGTGAAAGTTGACCTGAAAAAACTGGGTTTACAGGCAAAAGCATACAGAGTCATGCTTCTGACCCGAGGCAGGGAATTACCTCCGGAAGGAGATTTCTGGGGGAAAAAATATTGGACTCCGAATGAAATCAGGAGAGGTATAGCCATTACCATACCGGTGGACAATCTTTTGGATTTGAAACTTCCAAGGGGAGAAAAATTGGATAAATATCTGGCGCCCTTTGAAAAAGGCAAGGGAAAAAGCGATTCCAAAAATAGTGATGCGGATTATGCGAGAGGCGCATACGTAAAATGGTGGGATGCTCCCGGACGTCGTCTTAAGCGGCGGTACGAGCATGAGATCCTGGTTATAGCTCCATATAATGAATTAACCATTGATGGGGAAAAAACCGGAGATGATGAAAAATAAAGTGAAGGATGAAAGTGAAATGAAAACAAAAGAAAAATCTTTACGGATTGTATTCTGCTTTGTTTTATTGTTTGCCTCAGGGTTTGCCGGAAACATTTTTGCTCAGGACAAAATGAAGGAAGCTGCGATAGTCAAAGGCGAAAAATACGAATATGGGAAAAAACGGCAGCATTTTGTCAGGCGTCTTGCAGATGCGGTTAAAGAAAACGGCTATACCCCTGATTTAGTTGGTATGGATATATTTTTTGAGGTTAATAAGAAGGAATGCGCCTCTTACAAGCGAATACTTGTTCCTTGTACAGTCACGGCGCTTACCCCAGAAATGCATGAAGGAATGACTGAATATGTGAAGAATGGAGGACTGCTGATTCTCAACAGATTGCCTGCCGTAATCGATACTAACAATAATTATAAATTCGATAAAGAAGATCGGAGATTGGGAAGAAAAGGTTTCGATCTGATTGGGGTTTACAGCAATTCCACAGTAAATATAGCTAAATTGAAAGTTTCATCGTTGACCCCGATTACTGAAGGACTGCCTTTGGATGAATGGCTACCTCTTTCGCCTTCGGCGAAAGGACAAGCAGCTATTATCAGAAATACTGAAACAATTCAGTTAATTGCCGCTCACCTGACTGAAAACGCCAAGGGGCGTTACCGGATGGACCAGCCTTTTCTAACTTATAAACGTACCGGCAATGGCGCCTGTATTTATGTTGTACCGTTCATCTATTGGGCGAAAACTCCAAGTGAACATCTTAAAACCGTTTTTAAAAATGTTATGAGCGAAAAAACCCTGGAATGGCTGACAACCCAACCGGAACCGTAAAAAGCATACATAAAAATGAAAGATCATTATCCCGAATGGTGTATAACCAGAGAATATCGAATCAACTTTGAAGTTGAAGTCAGTCAGTCTGAACTCAGTGAAAAATTCGCTTACATCCCGATACAATGCCGGGAACTGGACTGGAAGTCTTTTCTGCCGCCCGGTCCGGATAAAGCGGATTTCAACAGCCTTGCGGTGGTGCGTTATGATATTGATACCGGCCGGCCTTTTGTTTTTGACGAGGAGGCGGAAAAAGAAAAACGCTTCATTATACCGCACCGTTTTGAGCACGAACATAAACCGTTTGCCCTGCCGTTCTACTCTGAAGACAGAGGCAGCCTGACTTGGCTGGCGCCTTTTTTACCGGCCAGGCAATACTACTCCGTTTATTTTGATTTAAAGCGAAAGGGAAATGATCTATGCGGCTATCAGGGACTTATCGGCGACGGCGACATATTTACGCAGAGAAAAGGAATAATGTGCGTGCATGGCAATAGTCGTCCGGTTCTGTACGGGAAAAAACTTTTCGGGAAAAAAGGATTAGTAGTAGCTTCAAGCTATAAAACCGGAATATATTTTTTTGAAGAAACCGGTTTATCCGGTTCCGGACCGAACTTTGTTAATCGGGGCAGATTGAAAGACATCGACGGTAAGGTTATCTGGGGGATTCCGACGTTCCATGATTTTAAGGGCAGGGGCATTCTCGATCTGGTGGTCGGCAGAAATGACGGAACCGTTTACCGTTATAATAACCTCGGCTCGAATGACAACCCGATTTTTTCCCGGCCTGAGCCGCTGAAAGAAATAAATGGCTCTCCTGTTGACCTGAAAAAATATTTACGGGATAAAAACATTATCGTCCGGCTTACCGATGGCGCAGTCAATCCGCGTTATCCCGAAATGCCGGTTGTTCAAGTTCACGGCGGAGAAAACCATATCTATACAACGCCTGAATTTGTTGACTGGTCAAACACGGGAAGATATGACCTCCTGATAGGAACCAAAGGCGGCTTTCTGCTTCACTTTGAATACACCGCTTCCGGCTACCGGGAGGGGCGGTTCCTGAAAGATGAAAAAGGAGAAATGATCAGCAATGAAATAAGCGCGTTCCCCGCTGTCGTCAGCCGGAATGAAAATGGCCGACAGGATCTTATTCTGGGAAGTTATCATGGTTTTTTATATTATTTAAAAAATATTGGCATGGATGACGGGGTGCCGATTTTTCAGAATAAAGGGAAAATTCCGGTGGAAAAAGAGACCGGCTGCTCCTTTCCCATGTTTAGCGGTAATAATCTTTTTGTGGGCAACAGCCGCGGAGAAGTAAAATCTTATACTGTCTCCGGTACCGCCGAAAACGGCGTACCGGTTTTCACCGGCGGCAAGTATATTCTGATAAATAATGCCTGGATAGGCCATCAGATGCCGGTGGCCCGCTACACCGATATGGACGGAGACGGGAAAAAAGATCTTTTAAGCGGAGATATTCAGGGCGGCGTTTTTCTCTATCGGAATCTTGGAACCAATCGGAATCCGGTGTTTTCAAAGCGGTATTGGTTGAACGCTGAAAACTGTCCGATTAAGATTGAAGGAGGCCCTGACCCGATAGAAAGCGATGACGGCTATTCGAAGCCAGTCACCACGGACATCAGCGGCGACGGCAAGGCGGATATCCTGGTCGGTTCCGGTTTAGGCAGAATTTTCTTCTATCGCAATCTTGGACCGGATAAAGAAGGTATTCCACGTTTTGCAAAAGGAGTTGTCCTGAAAGACAATCAGGGCAATGAGATCAGGTGTCATCACATGTCCGCAGTAGAGGTCGCCGACTGGGATGGAGACGGGATCCCGGATATCATTGTAAGCGGGCAGAAAGACATACATAAGCTCAAGAGTGATGATCCCGACCGGGAATCACAGGTCAGATGGTACCGGGGGCTCGGCAGAGATAAAACCGGCAACCTTCTCTTTGCCCCTTATATCCCGCTGGAAGCGGAAGGAGATAAGGAATTTCAATATCGCCCCATTCCTCCGGCCGTTGGAGAATGGGAAAAGAAAAAGGTATTGTATATAGGAAATAATATCTTCCGACAAGTTAATAAAAATATTCCGGAGCAAGTGGAGTTTTTGGGAACTTTGCCTCCCAGGCTCATCCATGCACGGGAAGGATTCATCGGCGCTTATTCCACTTTTTCTTCTCTAGGCGAAAATGATCCTGTGATTGTTAACGCCAGTTGCATAAGTTCCATTTTTGCCTTTCGCAGATCATTTGTATTAAACCGAGGATATTTAAAAGCCGGCTTCAGGCTGACTGCGCTTCAGAAAGCAGACGGTTCTTTTCAGAAAAAACTGAACTTATCAATTGATCAACCGCCTTTGCGGATACCG
>JBAYCO010000184.1:0-7594 GCA_041668685.1 Victivallaceae bacterium
CTGATAGCGTGTGGACGGAGCTTTTATCTCAACTTCTTCTTTTATTTCTTTGAGCTGTTTGTCGATAACAGTTAATTTTGCACTGATTTCCTTCAGGTTCTTGACTATTTCCTTGTCGGTTTCGGATGGTCCGGTCTGGCAGCCGGCAAGTACGAACAGAGTCGCCGCAAATGAAAAAATTCCCGTTAAACGCATAAATCCTCCTTTGATTCAATGATTTTCAATATTAAGCGCCTGAGACATAATATTAATCCGGTACTTAAAATATTCAAATTGATTCTGGACAATATAAACTATGTGCGCATCCTGAGCCGTCAGGAGCGGTTTTCAGTTGCTTGGTAAATTAGAGCAACTGGGCATCTTTAGATAATATTATTCGGCTGGCTAGCGGGCAATTGAGCAAGTTGTTTGCGGATAATGCCTTGTTAAATATTTCAACGGAATATATAATTATGCAAACGGGAATTTTCTTCCCGCACGTTAATTAATCAGAGAGCTGACTTATGAAAAAGCTGAAATTCGGAATTATCGGAGTGGGCGTCATGGGCCCCTCACATTTGAAAAGTATGAAAGACTGCAAATTCGCGGAGCCGGCGGCCGTTTGCGATATAGACAAAGCGCGGGCTGACCTGATCGGCGGAGAGAACGGACTTCCGGTTTTTTATGACGCCGAGGATCTGTACGCTTCCCAAAGCGTTGACGCGGTTCTGATCGTTACTCCGCATTATGCGCATACTCCATTGGCGATAAGGGCTTTTGAAAACGGTTTGCACGTGATGTCCGATAAACCGGCGGCGGCCCATAAGCGGGACGCGGAAAAGATGTTGGCGGCGCAGAAAGCCGCGCCCGGATTGAAGTACGGCGTCATGTATCAGCTCCGGACGATGGAAATTTATCAGAAAGTAAAGCAGCTTATCAGCAGCGGAGAACTGGGAAAGCTTCAGCGTTTCAGTTGGGCGGCGACGCACTGGCTGCGCACCCAGAAATATTATGATAACGGTACCTGGCGCGCTACCTGGAAAGGCGAGGGCGGCGGCGTGCTTTTGAACCAATGTCCGCATCAGCTTGATTTGCTGCAATGGTTTTTCGGCATGCCGAAAATGATCAAGGCTTTCGGCGCTTGCGGCAAGTATCACAATATTGAGGTGGAAGACGATGTCAGCGCCTATATGGAATTCAAAAACGGCCTTAACGGTATGTTCATCGCCTCAACCGGGGAGTTTCCGGGAACCGACCGTATTGAGATTCACGGCGACCGCGGCCGTCTGGTGCTGGAAGACGGCAAGCTGACTTTCAAGCGCACAGAGATTCCGGTATCTGAGTTTATAAAAAACAGTGACGGTCATTTCGGTGTTCCGGCCTGCTGGAATATTGATATCCCGATCAAGGATAATTCTCTTTCCGCGACGAAGGTCATCGACGCTTTTGCTTCCGAAGCGCTGGGCGAAGGAAAAATGCTGGTTTCCGGTGAAGAGGGAATCAATCAAGTCGAATTGACTAATGCGATAATTTATTCTATAGTAAAAGGGACTGAAATAAAACTGCCTCTGGACGGAGTCGAGTACGAAAAAATACTGTTGGACCTGATCACCGAATCGGAAAAGAGGCCGAAATAAGGACGTTTGATGCGGAAATTATCCAAAGTAGATACTCTGAAACTTAAGATAATTGAGGATATCGGTCTTGGAATACTGAAGCCGGGCGATAAGATCTATTCAAGGCATCAGTTTATGCGGCGTTTCAAATGTTCGCGCGGCAGTATCGATAAAGCCGTGGCGGCACTGGTCAAGGAAGGCTTCCTGTTTTCCCGGCAGGGCGCGGGGACTTTCGTTTCCGCCAGCAAAAGCGTTGCGTCCGAAACTGAACGCGTTTACCTCATCGGAAATTTCGGCAAACTAAACGCCTCCAGCCAGATATTCCAGGCCGGCAGCCTTGCCGCGGAACTCCAGAAACGGACGAATTGCTTTTTGTGTGATAACAAGGACGTCAATCTTTATCTGGAAAATATCAGCCGGGCCGGTACCGCGGTAATCTGGGACCATCCGCATTACGACCAGATGATGGTCATGAATTATCTGCGCCAGGCCGGAATCCGCCAGGTGCTGGTACATCGAATATTCGGCGATTATGAATATGTGACCATTGATTATGAAGCTGGAATTTCGGAAGGTCTCGACTGGCTGCTGGAGCAGGGTAGGGAACTTGCCTATTTCACCACGGCGACAAATACCTCATTTCCGTATATCGCGGAACGGCAGTTATGTTTTTTCGAACTGGCGATCCGCAAAAACATTAAGATACCTCCGGAGTGGTTTTTTAACAGCGTCGACCGACACAAGGATTCCCTGGAAAAAGTTGAAGAACAGGCATTGAAGCTTTTCAGAGGCGACAGATGTCCGAAACAGATTTATGCTGATTGCAGTACTCATGCCATTCCCATAATAGCGATTGCGCAGGCCTGCGGTTTTAGACCGGGAAGAGATTTTCGTTTACTGGTTTTTGACTATGAGAACTTTCTGGCTAAAACGCCCGGCATTGCCATGATTCACCAGAATATGGAAACCTTCAGTGACAACCTGGTCGAATGGGCTCTCAAACCTGTTTGCGTAATGAAACGGCGGATAAAACCGGAACTCGTCTTCGGGAAATAATTTTTTAAAAATCTTTCATCCCGCTGTTCGGCGGGCGGATTTTAGCCGAGAAATCAATTTCCGCGTTCGGGTCGTTCTCGACGTATTGATTGATATGGCGCCGTTTCCTGAGGGTTTTGAACGTCAGGCCGCCGGTGACGAAAACGTCTTCGTCATAGAGCAGGGCGTCTGAATAGCCGTTCATGATGAAACGGTAGTCAAAATGGTAAGTTATGCCTTGCGCGTCGCTCAGGTCGGCCAGCAGGGTGGTAATGCAGTTTTGTTTTACGGTATTATAGAAACGCGGACGTCGTTGCAGTTCCGCCGCCCGCCGAACAATTTCGAGGAAAAGTTTTTTCAATAATGGTTTTGCTATTCGTATGCGGTAAAGATGAACTTGTTCTTTCCTGAAATTGGTTCGCAGGCGAAGCACATCGCGTTCGTCGGCGAGAACGTAGATCAGTTCATATTGGTTGAAAATTCCGCCCAGCAGCGACTGCGTTTGTTCCTTTGCCAGTCTGGTCTCGACTGATACGGCCAGGTAGCCGCCGTCTTCAAAACCGAAAGAAAAAATCGTATGGGCGATAGCTTTATTGCCGTCCCAATAGGATAAAACATAATCCAGGGTTTTTATTTCATCGAGTTTGAACACCTTGTGATAGTAACGCGGCGTGAAGTCGTCTACGTTGCGGTAGTCGAAATTGCGGATGTTGCTGATTGCAACTTCGTCGCCGTTCAGTTTTATTTCCGGGAGTCTGGCTACCGGAATTTTCCAGTCGCGGTCATTGGTCGGCGGGATTGACTGCTGCCAAACCGTTATTCCGAAAGTCATTGCTGAAATTGCCAGGAAAGTCCGGCGGCGCGGTTTGTGTATGATCAGGGCGGCCGGGACGCATACAGCAAAAGATACGCTGACAACGATTTTGAGCCAAAGCCGCGGCATGAGGAAATAGAGGGACGGGATCGACCAGAAGTAAAGCAGCAGCGTGACAAAGGCCAGGATAAAGAACAAAAAGTTTACGAACCATTTCCCTGTATGCAGTCCCAAGGCGTTCAACAGGCTTGCCTGGCCTGCGGCCGGGGAAAAGCGGCTTTGTCGTTTTTGGGATTTTGGCGTATTTTCAGCTTTATTCATGATAGATTCCGCATAATTATAAATTTACTATAACCAGCGAAGCGGGCAATAGCAAGATTACAATATTACAAGTTCGGTTTTTATATCTTTACAAAACCGTTGCTTTTGCTGTACGGGATTTTGCAGCAGCCATTCCGCGGCTTCGCGGTAGAGTTTTTTCCATTGCTGTTCAAGCATCCCTATTCCGGTATAGTTTTCGAGCCCGTGGGTATAATCGAAGCCCAGCAGTTTATAGTCCCTGCCGGGAATGAAACCATAAGCCTGGGCCGCAGTTACCAGGGGGATTATCAAATTCTGGTGCATGACGAAAATACCTTTCGGTGGTTTGCGGCCGACGAACAAAGCCCGTCCGATTTCAGCTATTTCCGACGGAATATCATTAAATTCGCGGGAAAATATTGCGTCAGGCGACAAGCGTGCTCCAAGTTCCGCGCAGCATTCATAAAAGGCGATAATGCGTTCGTACAAATAAGGCTTGTCGGTCGTGGCCTTGTAAGATATAAAACTGATCTCCCGTCCCGCCTCAATCAACAGCCATGACAAGCCTTCTTTTATACTGCTTTTGGCGTCTGTCGCGACATAATCGTAATTGTTGTACTTGCGGTTGACGAGAATTTGCGGAATGCCGGCCTTTTCGAGATAATCCATCAGGTGTATTGACTCCATGCTCGGCATGGTCCAGATAATCGCGTTTCCCGCCTGGCATAAACTGTTGAAACTGCCGGCAACCTCGCTTTGGCGGAGGCCGGTTATTGGAATATTGAAATTAGTTTCGGGGAAAAATAATTCCCGTATTGCGTGCGTTGATTTTAAACCCTCCGAATCGCAGAGAACATACAGCCGCCGGATTTTATCAACCGGCTTGTCCGATATTACGTAAGTACTGCTGCCCTGGTGTGAGTTCAGGTAGCCCGCCTGGGTCAGTTCCCGGACGGCGCGTTCAATCGTGGTGCGAGAGTAGTTGTATTTGCGGCATAATTTATTCCGGGAGCTGATTTTCTCTCCAACCCGGAAAATCCCTCGCTTTATATCCGTCAAAATCCCGGTTTTTACTATTTCAACTTTATTAAGCATTGTCGTTCCCCTGATTTTTATAAAAATAAAACCAGTAAGACAAGAATACAAGTATTAGATATGAAAAAACAGTATTATTTGTGCTTTATTTAGAATTTTTAAGAGAAAATTAGAATATTAATATATGTCAAGGATAAAAGTTTGTATTAAAAAAACGGCTTGAAACCATTGATGTTTAAGGTTAATGGAATTATAATTTTTGTATAAACCAATCAAGGAACATTATCTATGCGACAGGTAAAAATTGGAATTATCGGTGTTGGCAGCATGGGGCAGGCGCATATTAGCAACATTGCCGCTCTTGATAACTGCCGCCTTACCGCGGTTTGCGATATCGACGGCGAAAAACTTAAACGTTTCCAAACAGAAAAAGATATAAAAGCTTTTGGATACAGTGGCAGTTTTTTCCGGGAAGCCGATGTCGAGGCGGTGATTATCGCTACGCCGCACTATTTTCACAACACCTTGGCAATCGAGGCTTTTGAACACGGTAAACACGTCCTGACCGAAAAACCGATTGCCGTCCACAAGGCTGATGCGGAAAGCATGATTGCCGCCGCGGCAAAACACCCGGAACTGAAATTCGCCGCCATGTTCAACCAGCGGACGATCCCGGCGCACCGCAAAATAAAACAGCTTATCGATGATGGGGAGTTGGGCGAAATCCGGCGGATCAACTGGATTATCACCGATTGGTTCAGGACGGAAATCTATTACGCGTCAGGCGACTGGCGTGCTACCTGGAAAGGCGAGGGCGGCGGCGTTCTGCTGAATCAATGTCCGCATCAGCTTGATTTGCTCCAGTGGTTTTTCGGAGTCCCGTCAAAGATAAGGGCAAACATGGCTTTCGGCAAGTACCATAAAATCGAAGTGGAAGACGAGGTTACCGCTTTTCTGGAATATCCTAACGGGGCGACCGGGGTATTTATCGCGTCTACCGGGGAAGCGCCGGGAACCAACCGGCTGGAAATAAGCGCCGAACGCGGCCGGCTTGTTTACGAAAACGGCAAAATCGAATTTAAGCGCAACGAAATACCGGTGTCTGAATTTTCGGCCGCTACAGACAAACGTTTCGGTATTCCGGAATTCTGGAACGTTGAAATTCCCGCGTCTGATTCAAATCCTTTCCAGCATCGTGATATAATTGAAGATTTTTCTAACGCGATAATAAAAAACACTCAGGTAATGACGCCGGCGGCGGAAGGAATTAACTCTCTGGAAATAGGCAACGCCATGCTGCTTTCGGCGCTTCAGGACAAAACGGTTGAACTGCCCATGGATTCAGCCGAGTTCGCACGGGAGATGCAAAAGCTTATAGATAATTCAAAATTCACAAAAAAAACTTCGGCGGGAACAAGCGCCGACGAGGATTTCAGTAAATCATTTTAACTTAGGAAGGTAACTATGTATTTAACTGGATTTGCGGATGAAGCCGGAAAAGATATCGATACCCAGATAAAAGCGACGCTTGAACTGGGGTGGAAAAATATCGAACTTCGCGCTGTAGGCGATAAAAATCTCGCCTCGCTTTCCGATGAGGAATTTGAAACGCTTTATGAAAAACTGGAAACGGCCGGGATCACGATCAACTGTTTCGGCAGCTGTATCGCCAACTGGAGCAAAAGCCCGCGCAGCGAGGAAGACTTTGAGGACAGCGCCAGGGAACTCCGGAATGCTATTCCGCGCATGCAAAAACTCGGCGCCGGGCTGGTTCGCGGCATGAGCTTTAAAATACCAGAAAGCGAACGTTTCGACAGTCCTGAACTGGAGAAAATTATTTTCAAAAAAGTGAACTTCCTGGTAAAGATGTGCGAGGACGCGGGGATTATTTACGGACACGAGAACTGCATGAATTACGGCGGCCAGTCATATGTACACACCTTGCGCCTTATTGAAAACGTCAGATCCGATAACTTCAAATTGATTTTCGATACCGGCAATCCGATTTTCACTTTCCGGCACGTCGGCTCCGAGCCTTACACTTTACAAAACAGTTACGAGTTCTACCGGAATGTCCGGGAATATATTCATTATGTCCACATCAAGGACGGCATAGCGGTAAAAATGAAAAACAATTATGAGCGCCCGGAAGTCAGATTCACTTTTCCCGGTGAGGGCGGCGGATTTGTAAAACAGATCGTCGGCGAATTGCTCGACAGCGGCTACGACGGCGGTTTTTCCATTGAGCCGCATGTCGCGACGGTTTTTCATGCGGATGACAATCGGGATGATTCGGAACTGGCGGCGCGGCGCAAATACGAAACTTATGTCGAGTACGGCAAGCGTTTCGAGCTGTTGTTAAAAGAGTGCACTCGGTAATTTAAAATTAAAGTATATACGCCTCGATACGCAGAATTATAATTTATTTCTGTTAATGAAATATTTATATGGGAATTTGATTATCCATTTTCCCGCAACGCTGCACCTTTTCCCGATCAGTTTGTTGTTATGCAAAATGATCTCATGGGCGCCTTGGGCGGTAAGCTGTTAATCTGGAATACTTTCAGAGCGTTTCGTTTAAACCTGATTTACACCGCCAAATGGCGAGTACCATTTATCGGTTTATTTTTCCCTTGTATCAAATACATCCGCAATGCGTTTTCCCCTGGGCGCAATTTTTATATTCGTTCTTCTTTATTTTATTCTGTAAAACCCCGTCCTTTGGGCGGGGTCATAGTTTTTCGGCTCTGCCTGAACATTATTGAGGTAATATCGTGTTTGTCACAAATGAACGCGGCACAACCTGAATGTAGCA
>JBAYCO010000185.1:0-7588 GCA_041668685.1 Victivallaceae bacterium
CACAGAAAACACTAATTTTTAGGGAAAATGTCTTTCCTTTCAGGAAGTCAGGTGATAACACCGAAGGCAAGCCTTATGAAGGCATACCGGAGAACATATAAGTGAACTTTAATTTCAGGCTGAAAATTTTTGATGGCAACACATATCTCTCTTCGTCTCGCATGGCACAATGACGGCTGGAATGGCTGTGTGTGTAAGAATCCTCGGAGCAATACCTATTGCGTTGGCCCGTATTCATACCCCAGTACATCAATTGCTGATACTCGCGACTTGGCTTGTGAAATCCAAGAAGCGGGGAAAACAGTCGCGAACTGTGCCGCTGTCCCTCCGTGCCAATTTAGCATCAATGCATTCAGCTCCACCCCGTTCACGGCGTTCAATGAACCGCCGTATTTTTATAAAAGTGGTGACATGGCGCGTTGGGAACTCCCTGCCTATACCGCCAGTATCTGGCCTTATGAGGAAATGTTCTGTGAGGAAGACAAGATTGAAGGGGCGAAGTATTACGACAACAAGAAACGGCTAGAAAAAGCAACCAATTTCTTTGCAGAAATTGAGACTGGAAAGAGTTTGGTTTTCTACTATGCCAATTACAGCAATCCGGTTTCTTCCGAGGATGTCAAGAGATATCTCCTGGTAGGTGTTGCCCGTATAAAACGTATCGGTGATATCCGCTACTATCCGAACCTCCGAGAGGACGAAAAAGACAACTTGGTCGGTTTTGTCTGGCAGCGCGACATCACAAGCGACTATCCCAATCAGGGCTTCCGCATTCCTTACCACCTTTATCTGAACAATCCCGAAGTGCTTGAACGTCTCGCTGTTTTCCCCGATAACGACCGGTTTTTCAAATACGCAACACGCCATCTTTCCGATGACGACGCTCTTTCGTTGGTGGAACGCTTTATTGAGGTCGGACGTTATTTACGCGATGAACTTAACGACAGATCCGAAAATTGGTCGGCGCGTCTGCGATGGCTCGAATCCCTTTTCGTTGAGTTGTGGAAAAGTCGTGGTCTGTATCCTGGATTTGCTTCCGTAATGGAAGTCCTAAATCTGTCATCGGGGGTGATGGCATTCAAGAACGCGGCTGCCTGCGGTGCCGAGAAAACTTTCAAGGGACAAGTCATCGAGTGGCTGAATAATCAGACACAGGCTCTTCCGAACAATTGGACGCTTCCGTCTTCCTCTGATGCAAATAAAATTCGCCGCAGTTGGCAATTACTTGGGCATGAAAAACAAACCCTCCTGTCTGGTACTTTGTCTCGGGTTGGCCTTTCCACAGAACAGATGTGCCTAATCCTTGATGATGACAAACGCAAAGAATGCGCCGTTGAATCCTCGCTTGCCGATATCGCCGCCAATCCATTTATTCTCTGCGAGGAGTATCAAGCCCAGCACCCTGACGACCGTATTTCGTATAGTCGCATCGAACACGGAGCCTATCCCTCGCCTGAGTTAGGCGGAGAATTCATGTTTGACAAGGATGCTTGGCAACGCCTTCGCGCACTCACCGTGATGCGTCTCAAAGTTGAATCGCAACATACCTTTCAATCTCGCGCACAACTCATTCAAGAAGTCAACAAATATTTGTCAGCGCAACCATGTTGGAAACGTGTTGTATTTTCTGAACAGTATTTCAATGTGGATACGGACAAATATTCCCAAAAACTTTATTTCCGTACAGAAGATGAACGGCATTATATTTATCTCAAGTCAGTCTATGACGCCGAACGAAAAATTGAGACGGAAATTAAAAAATTGGCAACTCGCGCCGAAATCACTTTCACGCGCCCAGTCACGAAGGAGACATGGAAGAATTTTCTTTCAAAAACGGGCAGTCCCATTGCCCGAGCAAGTCAATACGACGAAGCAATTGTTGCGCAAAGCAGGGTGTGCGACAAAATCTTTCGCTGTCCGGTTTCCATTGTTTGTGGTTCTGCGGGAACAGGCAAAACAACCATTGTTGAATCCATCATCAAAGCCATTGACAGGGCGCATGGTACCGGAACGCCTTTCTGCCTGTTGGCACCAACGGGGAAAGCCGCGGATCGCTTGCGCGATAGGACGGGAAAACCCGCAACAACGATACACGCCTTTCTTGCGCAACGGAAATGGTTGCGCAGAAATATGACGTTTCGATCAGAAGGAGGACAGCGCGAATCAAGCATCACGAACTACATCATTGACGAGTGTTCAATGCTTGACCTTGAACTGACCGCCGCGTTGTTTCGAGCCATCAATTGGAATAGCGTCCAACGTCTTATTCTTGTCGGCGACCCCAATCAACTTCCGCCCATCGGTCGGGGACGTGTTTTCGCGGACATCATTGATTATCTCCGCACCAATTATCCTGAAACTGTTGGTGAACTTACTGTTAATCTGCGACAGATGGAAAACCGCATAAGGGGACAGGGTACCGGCCTTCTTGAACTTGCCTCGGTGTTCATAAAACGGACGAGAAACTATCCTGCCCAAGAAGAAGCTAAAATTACCGTTGAAACCGTGTTCAAAAAATTGGCGGATATGCCGGATGATGGCGTTTTCGATACTGACTTGCGCGTCCTGTATTGGAAAGACACCGATGACCTTCACGCAAAGTTAATCCAAACTATGATGACCGACATGGAAACCGATTCGGGAGTCAAAGCAGATACCAACGTACTATGGCGCCTGCGTGACTCAGCGTGGGAAAGTGGTTCCGACATCGCTAATCCTGAATACCAGCAAATTATCACCCCCTATCGAGGCGAGGAATTTGGAACGCAAATTCTCAATGAGTTGTTTCAGACAACATTTCTTTGCAAGGAGGTAAAACGCGCTGGAGCGCTTGCTGGCATCTATTTGTTTGACAAGGTGATTCAGTATAAAAACCGTGGTATCTCTGATAAAATCAACGCCTATAATCTTCAAGCCCGCAAGAGGGAAGACATCACGGTCTTTAACGGTGAAATAGGGATGGTCTTGCCTAATACATGGGACCGTAATAAATGGGAAGATAACGGCTTTCGTCTCAAGGCTTTTTCTGTACGATTCTTGCGCAAGGAAAATTATGCAGTCGGCTTTGACAGCAACGAAAAACCAGAGGATAACTTGGAACTTGCCTATGCCATCTCCGTCCATAAGGCGCAGGGAAGCGAATTCGAACGAGTTTATTTCGTTCTGCCCAAGAGCAAGGCGCAATTACTTTCACCGGAACTAATTTATACGGGGCTTACTCGTGCGAAACGTCATTGCACTCTTCTTATAGAAGAAGACAACGCCACACTCCTACGTATGTCCAGACCGGAAGCATCACGTCTGTTGGGCATCAATTCTTCACTATTTGACTTTCATGTGGTTCCTGACGAATTCAACGACCTCAAACGCGAGGGATTCCTTGAGCAATACCGCATTCACAAAACGCTTGCCGACATCATGGTACGATCCAAATCGGAGGTCATTATTGCTAACCTGCTCTTTGACCGCGACATTCCATTTTTTTATGAAAAGCCGCTTTATGCTCGTGACGGTTCCTTTTTCTTGCCAGACTTCACAATTAATTGGCATGGAGAGGAATACTATTGGGAGCATCTCGGTCTCCTCGAACAGAGAAAATATCGCGACCACTGGGCGGAGAAAAAGGCGTGGTATGATGTCAACTTCCCCGGCAAGTTGTTGACAACCGAAGAGTCCGGCAACCTTTCGAAAGATGCCATCGCCGTAGTCACGAGACGCTTTGCATAACCTAATTCACTAGCAATCTGTCGGACTGAGGGCTTCGTGACGAGAAAATCATCCGTCAAATCCGGGGATTTTTCGCAGTCGAAGGCGTAAGTCCGACAGGCTGCTAGGACTTACTGAATGGATATTGTTCAGAAGATTGCTGCATCAAAAAACTAAAAACCGAAATCGAGGCGCTTAAACCAGAAGAGTTGAAAAAGTAAAATCGAACGAGAAGTCATTTAAAAGCCGGAAAAACGGGAAAAATCGTAAAATTCCCTTCCTGAAAAAAGCACAACCTCTCGCAGTAACTCTTAGAGAAAGTTCGAAAAACACACGTTTTGACACGTTTTTACCCCAGTCCACTTTACCGCTACGCAAACTTGGAAGGCGATTTAATCGCATTTCCAGGGGTTAAGTGCTTTACTATAAGGAACTAATAAATTTAAATAAATTTCCCGAAAAAATCGGGTCGCGACCCGAACTTTCAGAGAGAAAGCTCTTAAACAGAGAGAAAACGGCGGATTTACGCCTTTCACTTGGAGTCTTCCCGGAAATACCGAAATTCGTATATCCCTTTTACTCAACGGGATATGCGTCATAAGCACTTGCTGGTAAGAGACATAAATAAAAAAGGGAATGGTACAGCACTCGACTTTTCGAACGAAAAAGTCTAAGTTGAACACGGCAATATAAGTTATTGATAGATAAGAGCTTAACTTGTTGGAAACGGTTTTAATAAACTGTTTTTAAAATGACTTCCAATTTAAAAATTTCTCAATCTATATTCCACATGAACGGAAGATACTCGCGTTCAAACTACAAACTTTTTGGACCAGTCCAATAAAAATGGTCTAAAAAGTTGTAGGTTGTACAATTCTGAAACCTCCCCAATAGCTTTTATGTAATGAAGGCATAATCATTTTTTTGCTTCCGCTCCGGCGGCTTTCAAGTTCGGAAAGCCGGCATCCGTATACTCCCGGATGGATGGTGAGGGTATCGACTCCTTTTTCAGGGACTCTTAAAATATTTTGGCTGATTCTGTCGCCAAATCTGATCGGAATGCCATCAATGCTGATAACGCAAAATCTCAAGTCGCAATCCCATTCTATCCTGAACAGATATGCTTTGCCAGGAAGCGGTTTAATATCCTGAGCATACTGAATTTCTGAGAACACAGGCGGAACTTCATTAAAAAAACAGAATTTACCATGATAAATACCGCAACATGCCACGCCGTTTTTTATTTCTTCAGACGCTTCTTCTATCAGGAATACCGATTCTTTTTCAGTATCTTCGGTCATTAAATCGAATTCCACGTAGCCCTTTCTCATTACGGGGATTCGGGTTTTTACATAACCGTAACCGGTGGTGACTTCCAACCAATGGTTGAATTTAAGTCGCAACTCGGAGCCGGTAATATTATCGTAGGGAGTTCCCCAGGGAGTTTCCGGAACCGCTTCCCAGTTCAACTGAAACGTATCTTCAGCAATAAGCCCAGTTTTGAAATATTCCCTGTAACTTTTCAGACGGAAGTCGGCAGATTCTGCAGACGGCCCGGTCTGTAATTCGACGGCTCTCAGAAAAGCGACGTTTCCTCCGTAAAGAAGGTTTATTTCGACGGGAAGCTGATGGTCAAGAGAAACTGCAACTTTGCCGGTTTGCAGATCGAATTCCCGAAATTTCAGGACATGTTCGTCGGAAATGACGGTATAGCTTTTTCTAAACTTGGGATTATTGAACGGGATACCCTGGTGAAAAGTCAAATACAAGCCGGTATCAATTATATTTTTCCCTTCTCCAGCGGTAAATTTGATCCGTCCGTCTTCATCAATCATACACCGAAACGCCACGCCGCCATTCGAGTCTTCCCAATTAATAAAGTAAGATTTACCTAAAATTACCCGGAAAGTTATTTCCAGCGCGCTTTCGGCACCGCAAATTGCTCTGCTCAGTTCCCGCTTACAGGCGATAGCGCCCCGCATGCTCAGGTAACCATTCACAAAACAGTAAGTCCCTTTATTTGTTACATCATCCCACTCATAATTCTGAATAATCTCAATTGTTCCGGTATCCATTTTTACCTCCTTGATATTTCAGGCTTCCTTCGGATTACTAAGTCCGAAATAATGAAGCAGCGGATCATTTAAATCGTTTATGGTCCGTTTCAGGATTTCATTCAAAATGACTTTTTGCTCCGAAGATGATAAGCAAGGATTCTCGGCAGTCTTCCCGATGAGTAAAAGGCTTGCCGGAATCGGACGAAACGGAATTACGACAGATTTTCTGTCTGAAGACAGCGGATAGTGCCGGCCGCCATTGAGCCGATATTCCACCGCCACAGCAGTTTTCTTGGCTTCGATCGCCGTTTTGAATGAACGGCAAATGAACGTGACCTGATCTTTTCTGGGTTGCCCGTCCGGAAACAGAAAGAAGCGACCAGTTCGATATAATGGACTGAAACGTCCCCCCATGTTCATCCAGGACTGAAGTCCTTCCAATGAATTAATCCGGGAATTGAAAAAATATTTTACCCGTTGATCAATTGCTTTATATTCATCTATCATGAGAAGCGTATCCTGTCCGGGTTGCGGCGCTGCCGCAACAAATGAGAACTCCCGTTCCGATTCCGGAATTTCGCTCAGAAATCGGTTTATGATTATACGGTCCTGCGCATATATATTGTTTTCACGGCACTTATCGCAATGACATTCTTTATCAACGGTTCTCGCCGTTTCCAGCATAAAACCATCAAATTCAAATTCGGAACAAAGCTTTTTATAATAGGATTTCCAAAATATTTGGGCTCCGGCATGGTTGGGGCAAACGATATGAATTTTTTTCTTTGGAGTCCATTGCGTAAGATGCCGGGGAACGGAAGGAAATTGCCATCCTCCCTCGCTCCCACAAAATAAATAAAGTCCTTTTATCACTTTTATACTCTTCGTATGGGCATAGGATATTAATTTCTTCCATGGTTCGGAAAAATCGTCGCTCTCTCCCCAGAAAATAACGAGATGAGTAAAACCAGCGGCCTGAAGCGCATCGATAAAAGCATAATTTGGTGTTATGAGCCCATCCGTTCTAAGAAAACTGTTCCAAGTTCCTTCCAGTAAATATCTGGCGACGAAATTCCCGGTGTTCATGATTGTTTTTCGTTCCGAATGAATATTTCCTTATCCTCAATTATGCCGACGCGATATACGGCATTGCGGTTTGACGCGGGATTTTCGTCGGAAACATGGGATTTTCCTTCTTTGGCGCGGATGCTGAAACGATCATCCCGGTAACTGACCCGGAATCCTTCCGCATCCGTTGTAATGTCCGACGTTTCCATGCCGTCGGTCATAATCAGCGGCGCCAGTAGCCGTAAAGCGAAATCGGCCCGGTCAAGTTCAGCTTCATAATGAACTCCTTCGCTGCTGATCCGGTATTTTTCCGTAATTGCCGAACAGCCGCCCAGATCACCTTTGTAGACGACCCTGAATTCGACTTTGTCCCGGCTTTCCTCCAGAATGTCCAATTTGACTTCTTTGATCTCTTCTTCAAAATCGGCCAGCCGCCATTTTTTCCCGGCTGTATCCGTCCATTCCGGGCAGATCGCCAGGCTGCCGGAATTTTCTTTTTCGAACGAGTCGAGTCTGGTATAGGCGGATTTACTGCCTTCAGGCTGCCAGGTGACGGAACCGTTATGGGCCACGCCCTGGGCATTCTTTACATAATTCGGGGCTTTCGCGATACTTGCCGATAAAATGCTTTCCGGCCGCATTCCCTGCTTATGCAGTCTGCCGAAACCAGTGGCGTCATAATGATGATCGGCTTTGGTATCCAGTTCCACGTGATAGCCGCCGCAGGAAGCGAACACCTTATGGAATTCCGGCCACAA
>JBAYCO010000186.1:0-7539 GCA_041668685.1 Victivallaceae bacterium
CGGAACATAAAACCACTGTTGACGACAGCCTTCTGTGGCGTAAAATAACAGAGGAGTGCAACGCGTTAAAAACCAGCGCTCATCCGAGGATCATAGCTCACGATATATGGGATTTGAATATAAAACTTGTCAAGGGGCAGTACTTCTTTTCCGACATTAAAAAAGAAGGCTGTATGCTTTTTGATTCCGGTAAGTTTGAACTTACAGGTGAACAAAAACAGACTCCGGAGGAAAAACGACGCATTGCCCAGGAACACTTTGATTACTGGTTTGAAAGGGCTCAAGGATTTTTTAGAGGCTATAATTTTCATCTAAAAGAAGGAAATTATGGGATTGCAGCTTTTGAACTCCAACAGTCAGCGGAACACTCTCTCAAAACAGTTCTTCTTGTGTTCACAAACTATCTTCCTAACGAACACTGGCTTGGCCTGTTAAGCCCAATGGCTGCGGGGAAGGACAGTTCTCTTGCCGGCATTTTCCCCTGTGAAACCAAAGGGCAGCGAGACCGCTTTAGATTGCTGGACGAAGCTTATATCGGGGGCCGTTATGACCCCAAATACCGGATATCAAAAGAAGATCTGGAAATTCTCGCGGTTCATGTTAAAAATTTGCTTGAGCTTACGGAAAAAGTCTGTAAGCAAAAAATTGAAAGTTTTACAAAGTAAAATAAAATTGAAAAACTCCCCATAGAGTATACGTGTCAACTTAAGAAAATTTAATTTAATATACTTAATAGTTTGCGTTCAGAGAACGCATAACAAAGTAGGCCGGCTTTCGATGAAAGCGGCAGTGAACGACGTTATACGGCCTGACAACGTTTCATGTCGCCGGTCTCATCGAGACGCGGCGCTACTTTAGGCCGCAAATTAAGTATAAAGGTAAAAGCCTGAAACAGTATAATTCCATCAGGAAATATACTTGTTTATTGGATATTCCTTGTTCGACATTGGATATTAAAAAAGCTTATAATCGCTTACGTTGACGCATATGCCCGTAAGGGAGCAGGAAACGTTAATGACGGCTCAGGGTTTAACTCTCATGCAACGTTTCCACGCCCCTGGGGACAGGGGCGGCTACATCTTTCGGTTGTACGGTGTAGCGGCTGTCCCTAGCCGTGCGAAACGAAAGGCACAGTCAGAGGACGGGGTTTTGAGAATGAAATAAATAAAGGGGGAAGGTAAATGCCCGAAGCTGCCGATAATAAAAAGCGCGACGACATGGACTTAAGTCCGGAAAATGTTGAAGCGACCCAGAAAATAGATATCAACTATTCGGAACTGGCGCTTGGCAAAGATGCCGGACGTGAACTGGCTGATAAGATCAAAGAGGAACATGCGGTAAGCTCCAGTTCCCTGCTCGGCAAACCTGTATTCAGTAAGAAACCACTGACTGACGATTACGTGAAATCCGCTTCAATCGTAAATGCGATATCTTCGGTGCCGCCGCTGAAGGACAAGCTTGAACTTCTGGATATTGACAGCAATTATGAACTTAAAAGCGAACTCGCGAGCGGGGCGCAGGGAATAATAAGAAGCGCTTTTGATAAATCATTGCAGCGCGATGTCGTGGTAAAAACCCTGAAGACTGATGAATATGAAGACGATAGGTCCAGGGGCGAGAATTTGTTTGTTTCCGAGGCCAGGATAATGGCGCAGCTTGACCATCCGTCGATCATACCGCTTTACGGTTTGCATTGCGGGGCCGAGAACGGCCTGCATCTGGCAATGAAGCACATTAACGGTAAAACCTTGCGGGAATACCTGAATGATATTGTCGCTTTATACGAGTGTGAGAACGTTGATAATTTCGACGAAAAACGTTCTATCGTAAAACGCATAGAATATCTCATCAAAGTTTGTGAGGCGGTTGGTTACGCGCACTGTAAAGGAGTGGTGCACAGGGACCTTAAACCTGAAAATATCATGATCGGGAACTACGGCGAAGTTTATGTAATGGACTGGGGCTTGGCCTGTCTGGTTCATCCCGGTGAAAAAAACGGTGAGGAACATGAGGAGACGCAGGATTATAAAAACAAACTGGTGGGTACTCCCTGTTATATCGCTCCTGAGGTGATTCGGGGCGCGTCCTGCAGCCCGCAGTCCGATATATTCTCGCTGGGGATGATCCTTTTCGAAATAGTTACCCTGAACAGGGCTGTAACCGGCGAAAGCGTGAAAGAGGCGCTGACTAATATTATAAATTCCAACTACCAGCCTTTCCGGCACCGTTTCCTCAAAACCCCTTTGTCGCCTGACCTGAGAGCAATTGTCGCCAAGGCAATCTGTGAACCTTTGTCGCAGCGTTATAAAACCGCTAAAGACATGGCTGATGACCTGAAATTGTACCTTATGCGGGAGGAAACCAGCGCCAGGCCTGATAATGTCGTGAGAAAATGTGTCCGCGGCATGATAAATCACAAAATGATAACTTCTATTGTGATATTAAGCATTCTCCTCTGCCTTGCCGGAGCTGTTATTTACAGTCTGTATTCCCGGAATGTCCTGATAACAAAACAAAAGGCCAGGGAGAATATGCTGGCTCATTTTCAGTACGAAGCATCCAGGAAAGCTTATTATATGGAAAGTATATTCTTCTATTTCAAAAATCAGCTGGCGAACGTGGCGCACGATGCCGGGAAAATTTTGAACCGCGAACCGGATTCAGCGGTAAAAGTATGCAGTTATGAGGATTTTAACAGGGATTCTACAGCGCCGGGGGATTATTCCTATTCGCCTTATTACGGGATAAAGGTAAGCTTGGACCGGGCGGTTATGAAACCGGGACCGGGTACTGCGCTTTCCGATCAGTTGAACTGAAGAATAGCCCCTATGGAAGAGATATTCAAATATATGTTGTTTGCAAGCGATCCCGATTTCAGGGAAAAAAGCAAAACCTCAATCGCAAAAAAAATCCTCAATACCGGGGCGCCGCTGTCCTGGATTTATATCGGCCTGAAAAATGGTACGATGTATTCTTATCCGGGAAAGAGTACTTATGTGAAAAACTATGATCCCCGTGAACGTCCATGGTATAAAAAAGCGCTGGCAAAAAAACACAGTATAATCTGGTCTGAACCGTATCAGTGCGCGGCAAGCGCGAAAATTGTCATAGCCTGCACCAAATGCGTTTTCGACGTAAACAATAATTTTATCGGGGTGGTCGGCATGGATATCAGTCTGGATTATATTCAGAAACACTTGTTCAACGTACAGGACGGCGGCGTCAGGGAATATCTGCTTAATTCCAAAGGCCGGATTGTGCTTTCAAGCGATTTCGAATATAAAAGGGCGAAAACGGACAATAGAGATGTAATGGTCGAAAACCAATTCCCTTTCAAGAAAGAATTTTTGGAGGCGGTTGCGCATGAGAAAGTGATATTTGAAGCGGAAATGAACGGAGCCGGGTATATTTTCGCCCTGCACCGTATTCCCTCTCTAGGTTATTATTATATTGAACAGATGCGGATGCAAAAACATTTATAATATGATATTATGTCGGAGGTTGAAGCTGCATAAAAATAAGCTTGACCGCTTTGAAATATATCTTTGGGGCTCTATATTTAAATAAAATAAAGGGGGAAAATATATGCCCAAAGCTGATAATAAAAATCGCGGTAATCAGGACCGCGATCCGGGATATACCGCCAGGATGCCGTTCAGTCCGGAAAATGTTGAAGTAACCCAGAAAATAGATATCAAGTATTCGGATATAGCGCTTGACAAAAACGCCAAACAGGAACTGGCTGAGAAAATCAAAGAAAAACAGGCGGTAAGTTCGAGTTCGCTGCTCGGCAAATCTATCTTTAATAGAAAACGCCTGATTGACGATTACGTGAAATCCGCTTCAATCGTGGATGCTATATCTTCGGTACCGCCGCTCAGAGACAAACTTGAACTTCAGGATATCGACAGCAATTATGAACTTAAAAGCGAACTGGCGAGCGGGGCGCAGGGAGTAATAAGGAACGCTTTCGATAAATCTTTACAGCGTGATGTGGTCGTAAAATCCCTGAAGACTGGTGAGGACGACGGAGAACACGCTGCCAGGGATGAGAATTTGTTTGTTTCCGAGGCCAGGATAATGGCGCAGTTGGACCATCCGTCGATCATCCCGCTTTACGGACTGCATTCCGGGCCTGAAAACGGTCTGCATCTGGCTATGAAACACATTCACGGCAAGACTTTGCAGGCATACCTGGATGATGTCGTTACTCTGTACGAACGCGAAGGCGTGGGCAATTTTGATGAAGAACGCTCTATCGCGAACCGTATAGAATATCTTATCAAGGTCTGTGAGGCGATTGATTACGCCCATTGTAAAGGCGTAATCCACCGTGACCTCAAGCCGGAAAACATTATGATCGGAAATTACGGCGAGGTCTATGTCATGGATTGGGGTCTGGCCTGCCTGACGCGTTGCGGGGAAAAAAAGGCTGACGACGGGGATGATGCACCTTACTGTAAATGCGAACTGGTGGGGACTCCGTGTTATATAGCGCCGGAAATAATCCGTGGCGGCTTGTGCAGTCCACAGTCGGATATATTTTCACTTGGGTTGATCCTTTTCGAAATAGTTACCCTGAATAAGGCTGTAACTGGTGAAACCGTGAAAGAGGCGCTGACTAATATTATAAATTCCAACTACCAGCCTTTCCGGCACCGTTTTCTCAAAACCCCTCTGTCGCCTGACCTGAAAGCGATTATCGCCAAAGCCACTCGCGAACCTGCCTCGCGGCGCTACAAAACCGCTAACGATATGGCCGGCGACCTGAAATTGTATCTTATGCGGGAAGAAACCAGCGCCCGGCCGGACAATGCCTTAAGAAAATGTGTGCGCGCCATGGTTAATCACAAAATGATAACTTCCGTAGTGGTGTTAAGCATACTTCTCTGTCTTGCCGGCATCAGCATTTTCAGTTTGTATTCCCAGAACATTTTGATAAAAGAACAGAAAGCAAAAGAAAGCATGTTGGCCGGCCTTCAGTATGAGGTATCGGTAAAAGCCAATGATATGGAAGGTATATTTTCCTTCTTTAAATCCAAATTGGCCAATCTCAGCTACCAGGCCGGGAATGTCCTGAGTTACAAGCCGGTCTTTACTCCGCGGATATACGCCATCGAGAATTATATCGGGATTTCCGGGTTCCCTCCGGATTATATCCATTCTCCGGCATACAAGCAGAAAATAAGCCTGGATTTCGGAGTGTTCAGAACCGGGCCGGGAATAAAATTGACGGACGAGACATGCAAGAGAATCGCTACATTGCAGCCGATGCTTAAGCATATAATGCTTAAGAGCGACCGCTTGTTCCATGGGAAAAGTACGCGGGAAATAAAAGATATAATAATCCGGGACGGAGCTACTTTGAGCTGGGTTTACGTCGGCTTGAAAAACGGTTCCATATTATGTTATCCGGGCGGAGATATTTACGACAAGGATTACGATCCGCGCAAGCGTCCGTGGTACCGCAAAGCGCTGACTCAAAAAAACAGTCTGCTCTGGTCTGAACCTTATAAAGACGCATTCAGTTCGGAAATAGTCATGTCCTGTTCCCAGTGCGTTTATAATAAGCGCGGAGAGTTTCAGGGCGTGGCCGCTATGGATGTCAGCCTGGATTATATCCGGAAACGCGTATTTGAAAATAAAACGGAGCATTTTAAAGAGTATCTGGTTAACAAGGAGGGAAAGATCATTCTCGCGAGCGGTTTCGAAGGCAAACGCGCCGGAACCGATAAAAAGAGCCAGACTCTTATCCTGGAAGATTTTCCGTTTAAAAATAAATTCATACACGCCATGAAACAGAATCTGGCCTTGTTCGAGGCTAAGGAATATGGCAGAAAATATATATTTTCCTTAAATGAAATTCCTTCAATGGGATACTATTACATTTTCCAGGTCAGCGAAGAAAAACTACGCAGACACTGGGAAAAGAACGCCTCTAAATAGATAAGTCATCAGCGGAATAGTCAGGACCGACAGCAAAGTTGTGATTACCGCCGCCTGCGCCGCAAGGTCGGGGTCGCCGCCGAAACGGCGCATGAAAACCACCGCGCTTGCTGATACCGGCATCAGTGAAACGATAAAGGCCACCCTGAAAACTTCCGGCGGCAGGGGCAGCAGGTTCAGAATCGCGGCCAGCATCAGCGGCAGTATGACCAGGCGGATGGAGGCCAGATAGATTATATCCCATTTGTTTTTTAACAGGTGATGGGCGCTGTTCCAGATCGCGGCGCCGATCACCACCAGCATCAGCGGAACGGCGATGCCGCCGATTTTCGCAAAGACATTTGCCGCCAGGGTCGGTACGGGGATTTTCAGGAAACAGAAAGCCAGCGCCAGCAGGACGGCAAAGAGATTTACGGAAAAAATATTCTTTATAGTCTTTTTTATACAGCCTCCGGAGAGAATACCGACGCCGATTGTCCAGAAACCGAGGGTGGAGCCGATATTCATGACCAGCAGCAATGCTACGTATTTCATGCCCCATAAGCTTTGCAGAATGATCAGGGGCAGGAACACATAATTGTTGATGGCGCAGAAGTGGTGAAACGTGATTATCCGGTCTTTTGATTTGTTCCGCATACCGTAACGGAAAACGAAGCCGGTCACGCCGCCGAAAAGCATTAAGCCGAATCCGAGCGCCGGCAGCATCCATAATTCATTGAGTTTAGACGGATCGAAAGTCGAGGTTATCGAGGAAAACGCCAGCATCGGGAACATGATGTCGATGATCAACTGTCCGAGTTTCGAAAGGTCTTTTTCTTCAATGAATTTCAGACGCATGGCCAGGGCCCCGACCCCGAACATGCAGAACATTTCGATTATGGCGTAAATTATTTTGATCAGCATTTCATTCATTAAAATATCCTTTTTGCAAAAACTGAACCGCTAACATACATGCGGAAAAGGCTTTTGCGAGAGTAAAAACCGGAAAAAATGAAAAACAGAATTGTTATTATTGACAAGTAAACACTGCAAAGCTATAGTTTATTTTAGGTTGAAAAAATTCCGGAACTACAATAATGGATAAGATCATAAGTAAAAATATGAATAATATTCGGGCTTTGTGCAAAAAGCACAGAGTGCGGTCTTTGTATGTATTTGGTTCGGCGGCTGTCGGTAAGTCCGGAAAGGACAGTGATGTTGATTTACTGGTAACTTTCGAACCGGGGTTCATAAAGGGATATCTGTCGAATTATTTTTCGATGACAAATGAACTTGAGCGGATTTTTAATAAAAATGTGGATTTGGTTGAACAGAACGCGATGATTAATCCGTATTTTATAAAATCCGTAAATGAGTCCAAGGTGTTGCTTTATGAACAATAGAATAAAAAACCACGCCCAAAGGACGTGGTATTGCCTTAAACTCCCCATAGGGGAGCGGGAAACGTTAACATAAAAGGAAACGGTTAATAATGTAGCTCAAGCGTCTCGCTTGAGTCATAAATGGGTAAACGTTGTTAAGCAAAGGGACACAACCGGGACGGGAATGTTGCCTTTCGCTACGCTCAGGCTCAGCCTGCGCAGAGTGTGCTAC
>JBAYCO010000187.1:0-7538 GCA_041668685.1 Victivallaceae bacterium
CAAAGAAAAACAAGAAAATTACAAGAACACTGAAAAATACCGGAAGAAGACCGGAAGAAAACTGTATCGGCTCCGGCAGAACTAAATGCTCAAATTCCGGCAAGAATTAATGCGCGTTCACAACTGTCGGAGCATGTACGTTTGTGACTTGCATGGGAGCAGAGCTGGTCGAGAAAAAACCGTTGATGGAATCATAAACTGAAATTCAGATAAAGAACTCTCAGCCAAAGCCACCACAGCACACTGCTTCGTACAATTTACAGGCTTAGCGTGCGGGTATTTTTAAAACTTGTCCCGGACGCAGGGCTCTTTCCGTCGGAAGTATTTCGCGGTTCGCGTCGAAAATAATTTTGTAATATCTGGCGGAACCGTAGAACTGCCGCGAAATACTGCTCAGGGAATCTCCTTTCTGTACGACATAACTGCGCTCTTTTTCCGGCGCTTTATTTTCTGTTTTTTCCGTTTTTTTCAAGGTGAACGGCGGAGCTTCCGGTTTCGCTTTAACAACCGGCGACAAAGACGGAGAAGTTTTTTCTTCTACCTTTTTGTTTTCCGTTGCCGGCTCCGCAGTTTTTTCCGGTGTTTTATTTTCCGTTTTTTCGGTTTCCGGTTTCACTGTTTCGGGAGTTTTCTCCGAAGTTTCATTTTGTTTGTCTTTCGCAATTTCATCTTCTGTTTTTTCCGGCTTTTTTTCTTCCGGCTTCAAATCTTTCTTATCTTCGGATTTTCCGTTTTTTTCCGTTTTTTCCTCTTTTTTCTCCTTTTCCGCCTGCGCGTTCTTTTCTTTTTCCGCAAGTTTCGCCTTCAACTCAGCGCTTTCCGCAAGCGTTTTATCATGGGTTGCCTGAAGTTCAGCCAGTTCAGAGGTGAGTTTTTTCTCGTTATTATGCACTTGTCGAGCATATATGAGCAACTTTTTCTGTTGGGATTTTACTTTTGCAAGCTCCAGTTTGTGCTTTTTCAGTTCCTGTTCAGTTGCGTACAAGGTATCCTGCAAAGCGGCAACGTCCTCCGGATCATTATATTCTTTTCGCGCCCGGTAATAATATTTCTTTTTAGCCGCTTCCAGCCATTTCCTGACGTTTTCCGCTTCCGGCGAGCCGGGCGCGAATTCCAGAAAACGCTCATAATGATAAACCGCCTGCAACGGTTTATCGAGAGTCTCATCGTAAATCGACGCGAGCATCAAATGCGTTTTTGAAGATTCCGGGTTTACCACCAGATATCGCTGAAAATATTCCACCGCCAGCTTGGTTTCTTTGGCTTTCTGGGCTTTTACCGCGCGTTTGAACAAAGGATGCGATTCCTCATCCTTGGATTTCAGGCCGCACCCGGCAAGGCACGCAAGCAGTATTACCGCTGAAAATATTTTTATGAATTTCAAGAGCATATATCCTTGTTGCAAAAATTAAGCAAGGCGACGCCGCAAACCGCGGCGGTTTCCACCCGCATAATATAAGGCCCGATATGCAAAGCCGCCACTCCGCATGCCGACATTTTCCGTTCTTCTTCCTCAGAGAAACCGCCTTCCGGCCCGACCAGCCAGGCAATATCCGGTCGGGAAACCCGGAAAGACTCCATGCCGTTCTCACTAACCGCGCCGTAAAACGCCGCCATCCCGGAGCTTTTTATTTTTTCCAAAGCCTGATCGAGAGAACACGGGGAATTAAGTTCGGGCAAAAAGGTATTGCCGGATTGTTTACAGGCCTCCTGGAGCAGGCTCCGCCAGCGGTCGCTGACTTTTTCCGGAGCGGCCACGGAATAACGGGTTATAAGCGGATGGATGCTCCAGACGCCCGCTTCGGTACACTGGCGCAGAAGCTGGTCCATGGCGTTTCGCTTGGGCGCGGCGACGAATAAATGGATTTTCGTTTCCGGTTCGGGATATTCGGTCAGTTTACGGATAATAATTTTCTTATCCCCGGTAAGTTCGGCTTCGGCGCGAGCGCCCTTGCCGTCAAGCAGCCCGATCATGTCGCCGGGAGCGGCCCGCAGAGTCTTGAACAAATGTTTCATTTCACTTTGCGGAAATAAAACTTCCTCGCCGGGTTTGCCGATTACGTCAATAAAAAAATTATGCATAATTACCTTGTAATTTTTTTCACACCTTTGGCAAAATAACCGGGAAACCGGATAAATACAAGCCGCCGTTTCTTAAAATATCCCTCCGGCCTTGCTTTTTTCTTTTTTGCGGCTATGTTAAATCCAGTAATTAATATATAAAAGATAATATGCTGAAATTCGATTACATTTATAGCCTTTCTATAATTACTATTGCCATCGGCATTAGTAAGGGGTCTTCTGCGCTTTAGAGCCGGAGATCCCGCCCTCACGTAATAACTTCCGGCATATCTGATCTTCAAACCGGAAAATCACTGATTCAAGACTAATTTTGCTATTTATATTTGGGAGTATTTTAATGACTAAATCATACAGATACAGTACGTATGTAGAAATAATGGATACTACTTTGCGCGACGGCGAACAGGCGCCGGGCGTAGCCTATACCCCGGTGGAAAAACTCCAGATAGCGCAGATGCTGCTGAGTAAATTGCGGGTTGACCGCCTCGAAGTAGGTTCAGCACGGGTTTCGGATGGCGAACAGGAAGCGGTTTCGAACATCGCCGAATGGGCCGAAAAACGCGGTTTCGGGCAGCGTCTCGAAATTCTCGGTTTTGTCGACGACGGTAAATCCGTAGACTGGATCACCGCCGCCGGCTGCAAAGTCATCAATCTGCTGGTCAAAGGCTCCGAGAAACATTGCCGGGTGCAGTTGCGCAAAACTCCCGATGAACATTTCCGGCAGGTCGGCGAAAATATAAAATACGCCGCCCAAAAAGGACTTGACGTTAACGTCTATCTCGAAGACTGGTCAAACGGTATCAACGACAGTTTTCAATACGTCCACGCTTTCGTCTCCTTTCTCCGGGATTTCCCGGTAAAACGCATAATGCTGCCTGATACCCTGGGCATATTGAATCCGGCGACCACTACCCGTTACCTGGACTGGATGTATTCGGCCTTTCCTGAAGCGCGGCTGGATTTCCACGCGCACAATGATTACGGGCTGGCAACCGCGAATTCACTGGCGGCGGTTAAAGCCGGCGTCAGCGGACTCCATACCACGGTTAACGGGCTCGGCGAACGCGCCGGAAACCAGTCTTTATGCGAAATAGCCGCGGCCATACATGACATGACCGAGCGGAAAACGCATCTGGCTGAAAAGCAGTTGCAGTATGCGGCGACATTACTGCAAACAATCTCCGGCAAACGCAACAGCGCGAATTCCCCGATCGTCGGTTCCGATGTGTTTACGCAGACTTGCGGGGTGCATGCCGACGGCGATAAAAAAGGCAACCTTTACGCCAACAGGTTATTGCCCGAACGTTTCAGGCGCAAACGAATATACGCCCTCGGCAAACTCAGCGGCAAAGCTTCCCTGGAAAAAAATCTCGACGAAATGGGACTGGAACTCGATACAGCCCTGCATTCCAAAGTGCTGCGGGAAATCGTCCGTCTCGGAGATAAAAAGAAAAACGTCACCCCGGCTGATCTGCCGTTTATCATATCCGACGTCCTGCGCACCCCGTTGCTGGAGGAAGTCAAGCTGCTTGATTACCAGATACTTTCGTCCAGCGGCAAAACCCCGTGCGCATCAGTAACCATCGCTTATAAAGATGAAAAAGTAAAAAGCGAGGCGAACGGAGACGGCGGTTACGACGCATTCATGAAAGCGGCTCGCAAATGCATGAAAAAATTCGGCATAACCCTGCCGCACCTGCTGGACTATGAAGTACATATCCCGCCCGGCGGCAAAACCGACGCCCTGGTTGAGACGACCATTACCTGGGAAGGCGATGAAGCGCCGCTGCGGACTCTCGGCGTGGATTCAGACCAGGCCGCGGCAGCCATTGAAGCGACCATGAAAATGATCAACCTGGCGGTGAAAAAACAAAACAAGTAAATTGAAGGGGAGGAACCGGCTATGCGGCTGAATGATCTGGTTTTGAGTGATTTCGAACGAGTTACGGCGGTTGAAACGGATAATTCCGGAGTGACTTTGTTTTTTCGCGACAAGGCCGGCAACTGTTCTGTCGACAAACTGGACTTCACCCCTTTTCTGTATTTGAGCGACCCCGAACTGCTTAAAGATTTTGCGGGAGAATTTGAACTTGTCAAACTGGAAGGCGAAGCTCCGCTCGCCTGGACGGCCGAATTCAAAAATACCGCCGCTTATCTTGACGCGGTAAAATTCCTGAAAGATAAAAAGGCAATCCAGAATGTCGCGTACCGTCTGGTTTCTGATTTTTCCCAGCAGGCGATGATGTCGCGGAAAATACGCCTTTTCCGCGATATGCATTTCAATGAACTGCGCCGCATGCAGTTTGATATTGAAACCCTGACCAGCGACGGCTTCGAGTTTCCCAACCCCAATCGCCGTGATGATAAAATAATCATTATCACCATGTCCGACAACACCGGTTGGGAAAAAGTGATCTCACTCGATGAAATGAACGAAAAGGAGTTGCTTGAAGAATTCGTCAGTACTGTTGCGGAACGGGACCCGGACGTACTTGAAGGACATAATATTTTCCGTTTTGACCTGCCGTATATTGAAACCCGCGCCAGGCTCAACAAGGTAAAACTTGCTTTGGGACGTGAAGGCCGGCTCTTCGAAAAGCGCAATTCCCGTTTCAACGCCGCGGAAAGGACGGTCAATTATATCCGTTACGACCTTTACGGGCGGCACGTTATCGATACTTACCACTTGTGTATATTTTATGACATCATCCATCGCAATCTCGAAAACTACGGCCTCAAGTACGTCGCCAGGCACTTCGGGGTTTCTCCCGAAAACCGCACTTACGTCGAGGGCTCTGAAATCTGCAAGGCGTGGTTTGATGACCGCGAAAACCTGCTTAAATACGCCCTCGACGACGTTCGGGAAACCCGTGCGATCAGCGAAATACTTTCGCCCAGTTATTTTTACCAGGCACAGTTGATCCCGCTGAAATACCAGGACTGCGTAGTGCGCGGCAACGCCACAAGGATCGACGCGATGCTGATCAGCGAATACTTCAACCATAAACGAAGCCTGCCCTACCCTGAAGCGGCGCAGAATTACACCGGCGCCCTGACCCGCGCTTTCGGCGCGGGTACTTATAAAAACGTCTGGCATTGCGATATACGCTCCCTGTATCCGTCAATTATCATCGCTGAAAACCGGCGACCGGCCAAAGATGTCCTGCAAGCGTTCCCGCGTTTACTCAAGGAATTGCGTTTATTCCGTCTGAACGCGAAAGATTCCGAGAAAAAAGCAAAGACCCCGGCGGAAAAGGATCTGTATAACGCTTTGCAGACAACTTTCAAGATCCTCATAAATTCCTTCTATGGTTATCTCGGATTTGCGCAGGGAACTTTCAATGATTATGCCCTGGCGGGAGAAGTTACTTCGCGCGGACGGAAAATCCTGACCATGATGCTTGATTTTCTCAAAAATTCCGGGGCGGAAGTAATAGAAATGGATACTGACGGCATATACTTCGTTCCGCCCGCGCCGGAAAAATCGCCGGAAGCAATGGAAAAAAAGATACAGGATATTCTCCCGGAAGGCATCGAGGTTGAATTGGACGCGACATATCCGGCAATGTTCTGTTATAAAAGCAAAAACTACGCTTTGCTGGAAGAAAACGGCGAAGTCGTGATTACCGGCGCGGCGCTCAAGTCAAGAGGCCTGGAACCGTTCCAGCGTGACTGTATGGAAAAACTCCTGACGATGCTCCTGAAAGAGGAATACGACAAGATAGAAGACATGTTCGATGAATACAAACATTCCATCGAAGCCCGTGAAATCCCCTTGAACCAGTTGGCGAAAACCGAAACGCTGATCAATTCATTACGGAACTATCAGGATAAACTTGAATCAGGCGGCGGACGGCGCAGCGCTTCTTATGAACTGGCGCTGGCTTCGAACCGGGATTATCAACGCGGAGACCAGATCACCTATTATATTACGGGAGACAAAAAGAATGTTTCAGTCGTTGACAATTCAAAACTCCTTTCCGACGCGCCTGAACAGCGGAATGAGAACACCATTTACTATTTGAACAAACTGGCTGAATTGCGTAAAAAGTTCGAGAAATTCATACCTGACCGTCGCCAGCCGGGGCTGTTCTAAGAAATTCCGATTTAAACGGTAATGGCTCACTCTTTTCGCAGGTTTAAATAGTAGCTCAAGCGTCTCGCTTGAGTGATGAACGGAACAGACGTCAACTGGCCACCGACATAACCGGGACGGTTGTGCTACTATCACGTAAAGCAGCACATTCAGCCTCAGGAAAAGAGTGAACCATTACTTTAAACGCAAATATTTTCATATTTTTTTATTTAGCAGCTTGATGCTTTATTAAATTGGATTATAATATAGCTCGCAAGCCATAGCGGAGAGATGACTGAGTGGCCGAAAGTACAGGTTTGCTAAACCTGCGTAGGGGAAACCCTACCGAGGGTTCGAATCCCTCTCTCTCCGCCATTTTTATACTCAAAAACCTCAAAAAAGGTGCCATTTGGTACCATTTGCGACTTTTAAAAGCCTGAAAATCATCTATATTGGTTATATCAGATATTTTTAATCATGCAGGAGGTTATTATGGCAGGAAAACTCGTCAAACTCGACATCGGAACTGTTTACCAGAAAACCGTAAACGGAACTTATTATTTCAGGTATCAGATCAACGGTCAACGCAAAGCTGTCAGCCTGAAAACGAAGAACCAGAAAGATGCAGTCAAAAAAGCCCGCGAATTATTACCTGTTGTAAAATCTACCACTACCGAGATGATTTCCGCTCATGTAGAACACGCTCGCGGCTTGGTAAAACGCAGAAAGTCATTATCGCTGGCTCATGCCTGGGAAGTATATTCAAAACATCCTGACCGGGCCACCCCCGCCACGGTAAGCGAACAAGGCGCTTACCGTTCCACATGGGATGAGTTTGTTGAATTTGCCGGTTCTACTTTGGAAGTAAGCGCTATTACGCCTGAAATTGCGGATAACTTTGCCCAGCAACTCCGAGGGAATGACCTTGCTGTTGATACCCATAACCGTAAAATCAGAAGAATTAAAAAAGTCTTTGAAGTCTTGAAAGAATATCGCTCGAACGAGAACCCTTTCAATGCGAAATCATTACGGCGAAAAGAACGGGAAGAACAGGAACATATTGTCAGGCGAATGTCATTTACCCGTGAACAGGAACAAAAACTGCTTGAGGTGCTGGAGGATAGCAAGCATAAAGTTATGAACAAGCCGGAAGTTCGGGTTATTTATCATTTGGGGATGTTTACCGGGCAGAGGCTTAAAGATTGTGTTTTGCTGCGTTGGGACAAGGTGGATTTGAACAGGAAAAGAATCTGGGTTAAGCAATTTAAGACCGGTAAAGAAGTTACTATTCCTATTGCTCCAAAATTGTTGGATGTTTTAACTGAAGCGAAAGAATGGGAAGCAGACCATTATGTTTGTCCGAATGTCGCTAAACGGTATA
>JBAYCO010000188.1:0-7527 GCA_041668685.1 Victivallaceae bacterium
AAATCACGCGGCTGCAACAGCGTTTTGACGGAAATAGTTGAGGCTATATAGACGTAGAAAAGCAGCAGTATCACCCAAAGGGCAACGGGTGAAAAAATAAATTTCCAATGTTCTTGTGTGTCCGTGGCCATTGCGGCTATTTTCAATCCTTCCATATGGACCGGATGATAGGAGCCGAAAAGAATTGTAGCGTACATCAGCGCTACGGCTATCAATCCGAGCATCGTCGGGTTCCAGTTTTTCCGGTAGATCAGGATGCCGAGAACGACGGCAATCGGAATTTGCAGCCATACCGGCCAGACCGACTCCGGGAACCGGTCAAAACAGACGCCGATAATTACCGAGAAAATAGCTATGACGATGAGCAGGGAAAGAAAAATGATCATCAGGAACAGCAGTTTTACCCGTTTGCTGATCATGTCCCCGGCGATATCGCCGATGGAACGCCCCTGGTTGCGCAGGGAGATCACCAGGGCGCCGAAATCATGTACAGCCCCCATGAAAATAGAACCGACCAATATCCAGATCAGGGCAGGGAGCCATCCCCAGATAACCGCCAGCGCGGGGCCGACGATAGGGCCGGTACCGGCGATTGAAGCGAAATGGTGCCCGAACAGAACTTCTTTTTTTGACGGTACGAAATCAATTCCGTCGTTGAGTTCGACACTGGGGCAGACGTTGTCTTTAGCGAGCTTGAAGATTTTTTTGCCGAGAAATCTGCCGTAAGTGTAATAGGCGATCAAGTAGAGAATCCCGGCTCCGGCGGCAATTAGCAACGAATTCATTATACGTTCCTTGGTTGTTTACTTTTTGCGCCTTTAATTTACCATGCGAGCGGACTTCTTGCAAATCAGGAACTCTTTTATTTGCAGAACTCGTCCCAGAGGCACCAGCGTTTTCTTTTGCCGTGAATGTCTTTGCCCAGAATCCAGTAAGAATAAAGTCTGTCCAATACCCCGTCGGTTTTTTTCAGATTGAGCCAGGAGTTCAGGTATTGAGAAAATTTCAGGTCATCCTGGGAAATTACATATGCCAGGTCCTCTTTGAGAATTTCAGGCCGCGGAATAACCACGGAAAAAGCCGGGTACAGGATGCACCAGGCGAATCCTTCCTCGGCGGATACCAGCAGTGCGTCCGCTTTGACTTTACCGCTCAGGAAATCGGCTTCGGACTCGATGTCGACAAAAGTCAGGTGAGGATAATGTTTTTTCAGGTGGGCGCGGTAGGAAAGCCCCGGCACGCAGGCGACGCGTAATTTATTTTTTCGCCGGATGTTTTCGGCTGACTGGTATTCGTTCTGTTTGTAGTCCTTTACCACCAGGGCGAGATTGACTTTCATATAAGGCTGCGTAAAATGCAGCGTTTTCAGGCGTTCAAGAGTTATTGATACGCCGGCCATGACGATGTCAATCACCCCGTCGTTTATCCCTCTGCCTATCTTCTCATATTCCATAGGTATGAATTCCAGAGTGCAGCCGATGTCCTTCGCCAGTATGTGAGCCATTTCAATATCATAGCCGATAAGTTCATTTTGAGAATTGAAATAAGTGAAAGGACGTGAGGCCGGAGAATATCCAACCCGTAATACGCCGCGTTTTTTTATCAGTTCCAGCCGGTCGCCGCTTTGTCCGGCAGTCATTTGTTTTATTTGCCGGGAGTCGGGATAATTTTTGAAAATTTTTGCTTTGACGGTATTTTTTATCCGCATCCGCGACAGGATGTCTTCGTTGCCGCTTTCTTTGCTTATTGTGCTCCTCAGGTAAATCGTACAGGCCGTGAGCGTAAAAAGAGTGGCGGCAAGCGCGATAAAAAGATTTTTCACCATTTTGCGCAGGTTTATTTTAAGAAACCCGGTCAGCCATGCGGTGCAAAGTATGCAGAAGGCGATCATGTAAATGGAACTGCATAAAGCTCCTATACGGTCGTTAATGACGTTGAAGGCTACGAAAAATTCGACTATGTCGCTGGGAATGTGAAAATAATTGAGTAGAAACAGTATGGCGGTAACTTCACTGCCGAAAAGGCCGAGTATCCCGGCAATGATCAGTTCAGGATATTTCCATAACGGCAGGCTCATATCGTAGAACCAGGCGGCGAACGGGACGAAAAGCAGCAGCAGAACCCTTCCGCCCAGCGGGAAGTTGAAACTGATGGGGATGATCGTATCGAGCGTGACCCGGCGTTCTTCCGTATCGATATTTTTTTCTTCCAGCAGTTGCCGGACGCCGCGGGTTATTATCGGTATCAGGACGAAAACGTTGCCGGTGGCGACGGCGGTCAGCATCGCGTCTTTCGAGACATGCAGAATATCCCGGTATTTGAAGTCGGTAAAAGCGGTGACGGTCAATGGAACGATGCAGAAACTTACCAGCAGGATCGCGGCGCAGTAAACTACCAGATACACCTGCATCCTGCCGACTTCCGCCAAGGTTATGGTTCCCGACAGGTTTGCCAGCAGGGCAAAGGTACCGATCGGAGCGAGTTTCACCACGCCGTTATTGGCTTTCAGGAGCGTTGTACAGCAGATATGGAAATCGTTTAATATAATTTCCTTGTTTTTGACGCTCATCAAAGCGATGCCGACGAAAATACAAAATATCGTTATTGCCGGAACTAAACTGTTGGCCAGCGAGTAAAACGGATTGGCGGGAATGTAAAGTTCCAGGTAATTTACCTCTTTGATCTTTTCCACGACGTTCTGGCTGAAAAACACGGTGGCGTCCCATTCCGGGAAGCAGAGGGGCATCAAAAACAGATAAAAAGCCATTATGCCCCAGAGCATCAGGGTCAGGGAAATTCCTTTGGACGCCATTTGCTTTGATTCTTTGATTCCCAGCCGTCCTATACCGTAGAGGATCGAAACGACTACATACGGGATTATGCACATTTGCAGCAGGGCGATATATCCCTGTCCCACCAAAGCCAGACAACTGCAGCGTTCGCCGAAAATTATCCCGCAGGCGATTCCCAGGAGCATTGATATAATAACCAGTTTCGCAAAAGTCAGTTTTATTTTCCATTTTGAAAACATAAATCTGTCCTCTTCCAGAATTTAACCGAATTTACCAGATAAAATCTAACCCGCATACAGGGCTCTTGCAAGTTAATTATGTATTTTTTTGCGGCTTTGCGGTTTTGTTAGTTGTTTTTTGAGTTGTTTGTGTGTATAATACACAAAAGGTATTTTTTTTAAGCTCAAAACAAGGAGTTATGTTATGACTGATATCAGCAATATGAAAATTGTTCCGTTCGCCAACCGTTTACGCGGCGGAATGCCGAAAATCGGAATTCGTCCCGCAATCGACGGCCGCCGCAAAGGCGTCCGTGAATCTCTTGAAGCTCAAACTATGGGAATGGCAAAAGCCGCCGCTGAACTTATCAGCTCCAATCTGCGCCACTCCAACGGTTTGCCGGTGGAATGCGTTATTGCCGATACCTGTATCGGCGGCGCTGCCGAAGCGGCGATATGCGCCGCCAAATTCGAAGCCGAGGGCGTTGGGGTTTCCCTGACCGTTACCCCATGCTGGTGTTACGGCGCCGAAACCATGGACATGACTCCAGCGATCCCGAAAGCCGTATGGGGTTTTAACGGCACCGAGCGTCCGGGGGCGGTTTACCTGGCGGCGGTATTGGCCGGGCATACCCAGAAAGGTTTGCCCGCGTTCGGGATTTACGGCCGGGACGTTCAGGATGCCGACGACGCTTCGATTCCCGAAGACGTTCAGGAAAAAATCCTGCGTTTCGCACGTGCCGGGATAGCGGTCGCCACTATGCGCGGCAAATCCTATCTGTCCATGGGCAGTTGTTCGATGGGGATTGCCGGTTCGCTGGTCGATCCGGATTTCTTCGAGGATTTCCTCGGCATGCGCTGTGTTTCCGTGGACATGAGCGAATTTATTCGCCGGGTCAACGAAAATATTTACGATCCCGAAGAATACGAACGCGCCATTGCCTGGACCCGGAAGAACTGCAAAGAGGGAGAGGATTTCAATACTCCCGGCCAGCGTAAATCTGTTTCGGAAAAAGACGCGGTTTGGGAATATGTCGTGAAAATGACGATTATTGCCCGTGACCTGATGATCGGCAATCCGCGCCTGGCCGAACTTGGCTTTGGCGAAGAAGCCTTGGGACATAACGCCATCGCTTCCGGTTTCCAGGGGCAGCGGCAGTGGACCGACCATATGCCTAACGGTGATTTCATGGAAACCGTTTTGAACTCGTCTTTTGACTGGAACGGTATTCGCGAAGCGTTTGTCTGCGCCACCGAAAACGACGCGCTTAACGGCGTAGCCATGTTGTTCGGTCATCTTTTGACCGGCAGGGCGCAAGGTTTCTCCGATGTTCGTACTTTCTGGAGTCCGGAAGCGGTAAAAAGGACTACCGGGCATGAATTGAGCGGTTTCGGCGCTAACGGCCTGATTCACCTCATCAATTCAGGCTCGACCACTATGGACGCCACTGGACGGCAGGAATGCGACGGAAAACCGGTAATGAAGCATTTCTGGGACATTACCCCCGAAGAAGTCGGTAAATGTCTTGACGCTACGGAATGGTGCGCCGCGATCAGCGAATATTTCCGCGGCGGCGGTTTTTCTTCCCGCTTCCTGAGCAAGGCAGGCATGCCGATTACCATGTCCCGCGTCAATCTGGTGAAAGGCCTTGGCCCGGTTCTGCAGATAGCCGAGGGCTATACTTTCGAATTGCCGCGCGAAATCCACGATAAACTTGACCTGCGCACCAATCCAAGCTGGCCGACTACCTGGTTTGCGCCGAACTTGACCGGCAAAGGCGCTTTCAAGGATGTTTACAGCGTAATGGCCAACTGGGGCGCCAATCACGGTGCGTTCAGTTACGGACATATCGGCGCCGACCTGATAACTTTGGCTTCCATGCTGCGTATTCCGGTATGCATGCATAATGTCGGGGAAGATGATATTTTCCGTCCTGGCGCCTGGGCGAGTTTCGGCATGGAAAAAGAAGGCAGTGATTATCGTGCCTGCAAGAATTTCGGCCCGGTGTATAAATAAAAATAAGGCGGATGTAACGCCTCGGTGGTTCAGTGGCCACCAGTTTCGCCTCGTTTTGAGGTCGCAAGAATTGAGGCGTGATTACTGACCGGATACGTTTGGGCGTTCTATTACAGACTTTTAAAAAGAACCAAACCGGTTCTTCTCAAAAATCTGTATTAGTGTCACAGCGGTTTTTGCGTTCCGTTACAGATTTTTGAGAAGAACCACCGGGAAACTCTGCATGTTGAGGAAACAAGTGTAGCCGCCCCTGTCCCCAGGGGCGTAGGGAACGTAGCATGAGAGTTAAACTCTGAAATTCCATTAACATCTCCTGCCCCCCCCTATGGTGAGCTTTTTCAATGCCGAGCTCTTTGAGCCCGGCGACATGCAACATCGACAGGCCGTATAATGTTGCTCTTTGCCGCTTTCATCAAAAGCCGGCCTGCTGAAAATAAACCGTCCGATTGCTTTTGAGGGACGGATTTCTGAAAACCTGCTTAAACTTGATTGGACATTTTATATATTGCAGGTATCTTATTATAGAATCATAAAATTATATTCATAGGAGGAAACAATATGAAACAAAAACTTCTCTTGTTAGTGGCTGTTTTTTTCGGAATAGTTGCCTTCGTACTTACCTATCAGCAGCTTCAGCATGAAAAAATCAGGATTCGCGGGCAGGCTGTTTCCACCCGGGTTATCCGTTTGAAGTGTGACAAGAACGCCGGAGAGAAGATCGGCGAAGAGGACATTGAACCTTATGTTGAAACCCATATTAAGAGCGGAATGGTTTTTTCCCGCGTAATTCCCTGGAAAAACCGGCAGCAGATCATCGGTCGCGAGCTTGACGGGTACCTTGCAAAAGGCACCGTACTCCAGTATGACGACCTGAAAGCCGCATCGCGCCGCGTGTTCGGGCTTAACGCCAACGTCAAGCCGGGTATGCGCGCCAAAGCGATTGCGGTTGATGCGATTTCGTCCATGAATTACCTGGTGCGCCCCAATGACCGGGTGGATGTCATCGGTACTTTCCGTTTCCCTGAAATGAAGGGGGAAAAGGATTGGGATACCATTACCATGACCGTGCTTCAGAATGTACGCGTCATTGCCACCGGCAGTCAGTGGGGGATGAGCTCCGCCGGCCGGGAAGCGAGACAGCGCAGTTATAACTGCATAACCCTGGAGCTTTCGCCGGGGGATGTCGAAATAGTTGAATTCGCCTCACAGAAAGGAAGGCTTTCCCTGAGCTTGAGAAATAACGAAGACGCGGCGGAAGTGACTGAACTCAAATCGGTTTATTTCCGGTCCCTGAAAAAATACCTTGAGGAAAAAGCGCGTAAGAACAGCCGCAAAAGCAGCCGGGCGTTTTAACGTTCTAAACAGGCGAGGTAAAAATGTTCGAAATAATCATAAAGCAGCCGGGACAGGATGATGCGCTGGGAAAACTGGTGCCGGGCGCTTATCTTGTCGGTACGGATGCGGATTGCCCGATACAGTTCGAGGATGCCGGGATTTCCGGGCGCCACGCGCAGTTGAATGTCAGGGACAACCGGCTTTCGGTTATTGACCTTGAGAGTACGGAAGGCACTTATGTTGACGGCGAACGGCTTGCGCCGCATGAGGAACATGACGTTGATATTAATTCGGTTATCAGCCTCGGCGGGATTGAAATTGTCGTCAAGGGGCCTGAATACGAAGCGATTAATGAAGCCGTAACCGCGCCTCCACCGGAAAAGCCGGAGAAGACCGCTTCAGCGGAAGATGAAAAAAATCTCGCGGCTCTTTCCGAACAGTTGAAGTCGGTAAAATCCGAAAAGTCCGCGGCGAAAGAAAAAATCCCTCTGCTCGAAATATCCGGAGTGCCGCAGAGCGTCAGGCCGCTGGTTCAGGAAATCAAGAAACGCGCCCATACCGAACTTCTAAAAAGGCTTAATTTGAAAAAAATGGCACTTTCCGGGGCCTCGGAAAATGAACTTGAGGACCGGGCCAAGGAAACCATAAAGGAAATTCTTTCGGATCTGTCAATTCCACTCCCGGATGAAGTGAAAGTAGACACTATTGAACGTGAACTTGTCCAGGAGGCAATCGGGCTTGGGCCGCTTGAATACTTGACGGTGCTTGACGATATTACTGAAATTATGGTCAACAGCGCCGACGAAGTGTACGTGGAGTGCAAGGGGACTTTGTACCGTACGGATACCGCGTTTGCCGACAACAATCAGGTGCTGGCGGCGATTGAGAGGATCGTTGCCCCGCTTGGCCGACGGATCGACGAAAGTTCCCCGATGGTCGACGCTCGTCTGGCGGACGGTTCCCGCGTGAACGCCATTATTCCGCCGCTGGCGCTGAACGGGCCTTCGATCACGATCCGTAAATTTTCCAAGACCCCGTTCAACATCAACGATATAATCGGATTCAACACCCTTACCGCGGAAATGGCTGAATTTCTCCGCGCCTGCGTGAAAGTACGCAAAAATATCATTATTTCCGGCGGAACCGGTTCCGGTAAAACTACGCT
>JBAYCO010000189.1:0-7525 GCA_041668685.1 Victivallaceae bacterium
CTATAATAAAACTTACTATATCGGTTTTGTACCGGGTATTTCTTATTCCTCAGAAAGGGAAAACGGTGGTAAAATAAGGGAGTTGTTCTATGAAATCATTAAAAACAGCAAAATTAAAAAACCGGTGGAAATAGAAAAAACTCAAAACAGTTATCTAGTCTATACTCGTATTCTGCACGGTAAAGATTACTGGCTCTTAACCTTCCTGAATGAATCTGACAAAAAACAGACCATAAAAGCTTATTTAAATTTTCTGCCGAAAGGAAATTATGAAATTATAGATGTAACCGGAAATGGCAAACCGTTTTTACTGAGTGGTAACTCAAGATCGGGAGATTTATCCGGCAAAGGAATAAGTGTTTCTCTTGATCCATTATTCGGAAAAGTCATAATTGTGAGGAAATCAGGTCAAGCAGTTCGAGTAGATTGTCCTGAGTATGAACTTGCCGGTATCATGAAAAATTATCCTGTAGACATAGTCTTAGGGTATAATACAGCTTCTTCCGTACGAAATCTAGTCGACAAACTTCAAAAGTTATTGAAAAACAAAGGGCTCCAGACAAAAATATTGAATGAAGAAACTGTTCGGCTTGAAGATAAAGAAACGAATCTTTCCGAAGGATGTTTTATTTTTGCGAAATTTCACAACCGGATTATTCCTACCCAAAACAACCTCATCCTAATAGGCAACCGGGAAAACAATCGGCTTATTGCCAACCTTTGCCAAAAATCTTCTTATACTTATGACAAGGTACTGGAGGATGTTGATTCTTCCTATCCAGGTAAAGGCAAAGGGATTATCCAAGTATCGGAAAGCGTTAATAAACCTTATTACTGCCCGACCGATAAAGGACGCGACGCTATTCTCATCGGCGGCAGCGACAATGAAGGAACAATAAAAGCACTTGAAAATTTTATTACAATAATAAAATAAATCCATCTTTTTATAAATATAAATTTCTTATAAACGTATGTTAAAAAATTTAGCAATCTACTGTATTTATGGAATTTTTTTCACCTTTTTCCCATTGGCAGCCAATGATTATTATGGCCCTTATCAATGCATGAAAGTCAACGAAGATATTAAAATTGACGGTAGACTTGATGAAAGGGCATGGTGCCATGCAAAACCGGTAAAATTTAAAGGACTGGCGAACGGGAAAAAACCTGAATATGATTCTACTGCGAAAATGATATGGGATAATAAGTATTTTTATATTGGGATGGATTTCAAAGACCCCAATGTATGGGCTACGGTAAAGACGAAAGATATACTTATTTGCGGCGGCAGAAAATCTCCTGGTGACGATGAAGCCGAAATAATGAATACCGATTGTTTCGGGGAAATATTTTTAGACCCGGATGCCGATGGAATAAATTACGTTGAATTTCATATAAATCCATTGAACTCAATCTATGACTGTTATTTCAATTGCGGCGTTAATATTATGAATAAACCATATCCGAATCGCGAATATCATTGGGAGTGGACGTGTCATAAAATATCAAGCGCAATAAATGTAGATGGGACTTTAAATAATTTTACTGATACGGATAAAGGTTGGTCTTTTGAAATGGCTATTCCCTGGCATGAACTTCAATTATTTACAAAGGGGGCTTGTCCGCCTAAATCCGGCGATATCTGGAAAACACAGTTAGGACGAGCATATAGAAAAGGGCCGAACCAGTTAAAGCAGTATTGGACATGGGCTGTATTGGGAATGATTCAATGTCATATTCCGGGAAAGTGGCAAACTATCGAATTTGTTAAGGACAAGGTTCCAGAAAATTCAAAAAGTTGTTGTATAGGCTGGATGACAATGGAAAAAGATGTTTCAAGAATTATAAACAAAGCTCATGAACTAGGATTCAATATTCTTGTCGGACCTATAGGTCTCAATAATTACAAATATATAAACAATCTATGCGCAAAAGCAAATGAAAAGGGAATTGATGTCTTTTATCGCTTTACCATACTTGCTCCCAAAAGGATGAAAGAATACTCGCAAATCATAAATGAGAAAGAAAAATTCACGCGAGTAAGGAAAAAATCGGGCAAACGCAGATATCAATTTTGTAGTGAACCGGTAAATTTGGAAGACGTTCATGCGGAAGAATTTTTATGTTTTCATCGTCCTGAAGTTATAGCTTATAGCAGGGGAAAATCAAAGGAAGTGCTTGCAAATTGTCCTAGGCTCGGCGGTATAGCTTTTGATTTTATCGGATATAAAAATCACAAGTGCTGCAGATGCCCTGTTTCAATGAAACAATTTAAGGAATACTATGACAGGTTCGTGAAACCCGGAAATATCATGTCTCGTGAAAAAGCTTTGGAACAGTTTTCTCTTGATACTCTCATTGATTTCAATAATCGATTGGCAGGTTATGTCCGCAAGCTGAAGCCTGGAATAAAAACTGCAAGTCATATTTATCCTGTTTTTACGGCTGATCCAGTGTACGGCAACAGGTTTGATGTTGATTATTGTTGTCAAACTGTAACATGGTATTTTGAATCATTTGGGGATTTGAAAAAAGTTGATTATACGGAAAAAGTGCTGAAAGATGATAAACGTTATTTTCCACGTCCAACGGGTATACCTTCTATCGGCATATGTATTGACAAGACAGGTATGGATGAATTGCTGGAAAGATTCAAAAAAGAATTAAAGACGATAAGAAAGCATAACTGCAGAAGTATCAGTATATACCCATTCAACATATTTCTGAAATATCCCAAGTTGGGGAATATCGTAATTGAGAAATTAGATAATTAAAACAACACTTAAAAGTTTAAAAGTCAGGAAATGTGGTCCGGGGGCTGTTACATTCAGTTTTTACTCCTTGAAATCTTTCCTTAAAAGATTTCGTGGTTATTCCCCGGATACTTATGAACCTGTCGTCACTTTAAATAAGGATTTTTTAATGGAAATGGAATCACAAACACTTTTAGAAGCGCGCCGCAAAATCGATCTGGATGTTGAGATCGCGCGGACGAAACCGGACTATATCGTTTACCGTCCGGCAAGCGAAAACCCGGAAACCGGGGATACCGGAAATGAACATTTCCTGGTTTTCGAATGCGCCGACCAAACTCTTGGAGCGGTATGGACGCAAAGCACCAAGGAAGGCGACGCCAACCAGAAACTGGTATTTTCCAAAAGCCGGGATCAGGGGGAAACCTGGTCTTCGCCGCTGACTATTGCCGGGCCGATGGCCAGTTGGGGCTTCCCGATGGTGTCGAAGTCCGGACGTATATACGTGCTGTTCAACAAACATATCGGGGTAAATGACCTTTTCACCCATACTACCGGACTGATGGCGGGAATTTACAGCGACGACCACGGCCGGACATGGTCAGCCGAACAAATAATCCCGATGCCGAAAAGCAAATGGGACAATCCCGATCCGGCCGTTCCGGCGAACTGGATTGTCTGGCAAAAACCGGAACGTCTTTCCGAAGGAAAATATTTCGTCGGCTTTACCAGGTGGGTGAGCCGCGAAGTCCGCCACAAGCCGCCGATAAACAGTTGGATAGCCGAAGAAGCGGTAGTTGAATTCATGCGCTTTGAAAACCTTGACGACAACCCGGAACCCGAAGATATGGAAATAAGTTTCATCGCTTTCGGTGACGCCGCGCTGCGCGCAGCTTTTCCCGGCCACCCGGAAATAAGCGTCGTTCAGGAACCCAGTATTGTCAAGCTCCCGGACGCCAGACTGTTCTGCGTCATGCGCACTTCGACCGGGCATCCTTATTACAGTGTTTCCGGCGACGCCGGGTTCTCATGGACAAAACCGGAAGTATTGCGTTATTCAGACAGCGGCGAAGCTTTGCGGCATCCGTTGAGCCCCTGTCCGATATACCGGGTTTCGGAAAACCGGTACATAATTCTATTTCATAATAATAACGGTTATTTCGAACAGTGGACGCCCGTGGATACATTATATCACCGGCGGCCGGTTTACCTCGCGGCGGGAACTTTCCGCCCGGAAGCCGTACAGCCGCTGGAATTTTCGCAAGCGGTGAAACTGATGGATAACCAGGGCGTCAGGCTGGGCCCCGGAGGCAGAGCCGACCTGGCGATGTACGCCAGTACAACTGTTAGCCATAACGGCATAATTTTGTGGTATCCGGAAAGAAAATTCTTTTTACTGGGGAAAAAAATTGAACTGGTTTGAAAATACTTTGGAACAAATAAAGAAACCTTCCGTCCCGGCGTTCGGCGGCTGGTGCCAGATCGGGCATCCGGCAAGCGCGGAAATAATGGCGCGGGCCGGATTTTCGTTCGTTGTCCTGGATTGTGAACACGGAGAAGCCGAAGACACCGGGATCGGCGATTTCTGCCGGGCGGTGCGGCAGTTTGACTGCCTGCCGCTGGTAAGGGTGAAAGAAAACGCGGTTTTGCCTATCCGCCGCGCGCTCGATCTCGGCGCGGCCGGAATAATAGTTCCGCTGGTGAACAGCGCCGAAGAAGCGGCCAAAGCGGTCGCCGCCGCCAAATATCCGCCGGAAGGAATTCGGGGTTTCGCGTTCCACCGCGGCAACAACTGGGGCGTTGATTTCGCCGAATATGTCAAAAACGCTAATGCCGCAATTGCGGTTATTGTTATGGTCGAATCTAAAGAAGCCGTTGAAAACATAGATGAAATACTTCAGACAGACGGCGTGGACGGAATATTTATCGGCCCCTATGATATGAGCGGGTCGTATGGAATTATCGGGCAGACTGATAATCCAGTTATTAAGGAAGCCTGTTCAAAGGTTGCAGCCGCCTGTAAAAAATACCATAAGGCCGCTGGAGCGCATATCGTTACGCCAAACTCAAAAAATGTTGACTCCGCCGTTAAACAGGGGGTTCATCTTTTAGCTTTGGGAATGGATACCGTATTCCTGGCAAACGGCGCGAAACAGGCGTTGGAGATGATGCAAAATGATTAAAGTCGCGGTAACAGAACTGGAATACGGGAAGGCTCCGCATATTTTTGAAAACGCCGCCGGTTTCAAATGTTTTTGCGCTCCCGCGCCGGAAGCCGAACTGGCCGCTTTCGTTAAAACCAATCACATTTCATACGTAATTGTCGGGATCGATAAATACCTCGGCCCGTTGTATGACGCGCTGCCCAGAAACGGCGTTATCGCGCGTTTCGGGGTCGGGCACGACGGTATCGATAAAACCCGGGCCGCGGCCGGAGGGATTTACTGCACCAACACCCCCGGAGCGCTGGATAATTCCGTCGCCGAATGCGCCATGGGGCTGCTGTTGACCGCCGCCCGGCATTTGGCGGCCTGCGCCGCGGATAATAAAAATTCCCGCTGGAAAAACCGCGTCGGCACGGAGCTTGCCGGAAAAACACTGGCGGTGATCGGCTGCGGCAATATCGGCCGCAAGGTCGCCCGGATCGCTAAATCCGGTTTCGGTATGAACGTTATCGGTTCGGACATAATTACGCCGGCGAACAATGGATTTTTTGATGCTTTTACCTGTGATTTCACTGAGGCGGTAAAAAACGCCGATTTTGTTTCACTGCACATTCCGGAAACCACGACCACGAGGGATTTTATAAATTCAAAACGGCTGGCAGCGATGAAAAACACCACATGCCTGATCAATACGGCTCGTGGAGGTATCCTGGACGAAAACGCTTTGTACGACGCAGTGACAAACGGCGCGATCGGCGGGGCCGCGCTGGACGTTTTCAAAACGGAACCGTATTTCCCGCAAAGCCCGGACAAGGATCTGCGTTCATTGGAAAAGGTTATTATGACCCCGCATCTCGGCAGCAGTACGCTTGAAGCATGCGAACGAATGGCCCGCGCCGCGCTGAACAACATAAAATTATGCGCCGAGGGTAAAATCGGAAATATGAATATTGTATAAATCCCAAGCGGAATAGTGTCCAGTTGCATGAAAATTTAACATGAAGTAGTGCCGGAAGCAGCCTTGCTCCGGCATCCAAAATCAATGATTTTCAGTGAAATCTACAGCCATTTGTCGCGGAGCAAGGCTGCTCTCGCGACTACTAAAAACATCATGAAACATTTCATTTAGCTGTTTTGGGCGGAGCCGCGGATTTCCGGACAATAAGTTTGGGCTTAAGGGTTATTTGCCGGATTTCCTTATCTTTTCCCTCGATCTTATCAAGCAGGATACGCATGGCGGCCTTTCCGATGTCACGGAACGGTTGCGCCATGGTCGTCAGGGAAATATCAATAAAAGCGGAAAACTTCAAATCATCAAATCCGACTACGGAAATATCTTCGGGGACTTTCAAACCGAGATCCCGGACGGCGCGAATGGCTTCATAAGCCAGCGGATCACACGAAGCAAAAATCGCAGTAGGCGGCGATTTCAGATTTAAAAGTTTTTTACATTCGGTATAACCGCCGCTTTCCGGTTCCCTCTGGGAACTGGCGAATTTATTAGGATCAAGCGATAAGATCAAATCCTCATCGACAATAAAACCGTTTCTGCTGAGCGCTTTCTTGTAACCCTCAAGACGGTCATTGCCGGAAGTCGTATCCAAACTGCCGATAAAACCGATTCTCTTGTGGCCAAGGGAAATAAGATATGAAACCAGGTCAAAAGCCCCGGCCAGGTTGTCGGTTATTATATAATCCGTTTCAATGTCCCTGAAAAACCTGTCTATCAGCACAAAGGGGAAACCATGCCGTTTGAGTTCAAATATTTCAATTACGTTTGACTTTCCCCAGTTTGGGAGGATTATCGCGCCAAGCCCGTTACGCTTGATAAGCCGGCTCAGATAATAATTTTCTTTGTCGACGTTCCTTCCCGCACTGTAGATAATAACTTCATAGCCTCTTTTATCCGCTTCCTCTTCCACTCCCTTGTAAATAGCGGAACCGACCAGGTCCTGGACATCCGGCACGACAAGGGCGATCTGGTTTTCATTCTCCATGGAATCGTCGCTCAATTCAAGCGCCCTGGCGACATAGGTGCCTTTCCCGGAAACCCGGTACAGAATGTTCTCCCTTACCAGGTCTGTTATGGCACGGCGTATAGTAATTCTGCTGACCTTGTATTTCTTGCAAAGGTCAAGTTCTTTTTCGATACAGTCTCCCTTCTGGAGTTTTCGTTTTTGTATCTCACTGATAATCATCAGCTTTATCTGGTGATAAAGCGGAAGCGGACTATCCGGCGACGCTACCATGCCATGTTCCATTAGACGCCCCTTACTTTTTATTAAAATGTAATATAATTATAACATAACGGTTAAAAACAAAGATGTCAATTGGAAAATTCAATTTTTTTCAAAATAAACTCTTGACAAAATAAATTTCAGGAGGTATCTTATATGTTATAAAATCATAACATAAAAAACAAAAACCGTTTTCTAATAAGGCTTTATATAATGGTAAAGAATTTGAAATCCATAATTTTTGAAAGGCTCCCGGAGCACGACACGTGCTGGTCTTTGATCAAGGGAGTTGACGCCAAGCTCTATATCGGGGTTTGCGGCGAAATGACCGGGGGAATGAGCGCTTACGTGGCGAGTTACGACCCGGTAA
>JBAYCO010000190.1:0-7517 GCA_041668685.1 Victivallaceae bacterium
AAATGAGTTTTTTGGGAACCTGGGGACTGGGGCTTTTACTGCTGGGAGAAAAATTGAATTTCCGTAAAATCCTTGGAGCGCTTGCCGGAATCGTATGTATTATGTGCATGAGTCTCGCCTGACCTGAAGCAGCGCGAGGTGCAGCTTGGCGCCCGCGTCGGGCAACATCGCCGAGATCGCGCTTCAATGCCCTTGCCGCTAGTGTCATGCTGCGAAGAAGGAAAATCCCGTTTACAGCTATATTCCGGTCCGGATACGGCAGGATATTTTTCAAGGGGACTGGAGAAAACGCTATAAAATACGGATATTAATTTGAAATACGGCGGCTGGAGTTTATATTGAACTAATGCGGTGTTGAATAACCCCAAAGATGAGGGAAAATGAAATGGAAGACAAATCAAAGTCTCAAGGCCAAGAGGAAATCAACAATTCTTTGGCGCTGGAAAAATATGAAAGTCCGCGGGTTTCTCCGGTATGCGGCATTAAAGCCACCTCTAATGGTGGAGGAACTTATGTTGACTCTCCTACCTCAACAACAAGCTGATCAATAATTTTCAGTTGGTGTTGTTTGCTTGAGCAATATTAAGGAGAGGCAGTTGTACAGTGATCCGCTTAAAATAAAAATTCCCGCTTGCGGCACAGGTTCTTTTCCCCCGGGCTTGCCATACGAAAACAGGATTTATAACCGGGTGGAATTAACGGCGGAATTAAATATTCCCGACGACAAATTGTCTGATGACGAAATTCTGCGCATCGGATACGGGAAATACGGCAACGACATCTTCAACAAAGTCAACGGCAGTTTCCTTTTTATTCACCTAGATGACGGTGGGAATAATTTAACCCTCGCCTGCGGCTGCGAGTGCACTAATACGCTGTTCTACCGGACAAACAAAAATTCAATAACAATTTCACCGCGCCTGACAACTCTGCTTGGTTTTCCCGGCATGCCGGGAGATCTGGATATCAGGCATATCGCATTGGTGTTAAGCCATATCCCCCTGGAACCCGGCAATACTTGCTACCGGCACATAAAACGCCTTCCGCCGGGCCATTTATTGACGTTTAACGCTTCCGGGGTGAAAATTGCGCCATATTGGAAAACAGAGAATATTAAGAAGGTTTACCATAAAAACGACGCCGACTATATTGAAAATTTTCTTGAACTGTACCGGCATGCGGTAAAAACGCGAATTGCCGGCAGTGATAAAATCGGTATTTCCCTGAGCGGCGGACTTGACTCTGAAACCGCGGCGGTACTTGCCGCGGAAGAGCTTGCCAAAACCAACAAGCAGCTTTATTCCTATACTTCAGTTCCCTTATATGACAGCTCTCCATTTACCCGCGTCGGCAGGTTCGGCGATGAAAGCGAATACGTCCGGCTTTTGTGCCGACAATATACTAATATTATTCCAAAGTTTTTGAATATGGAAAACTTCAGCCCGCTTGACGGCATCATTAAATCTCTCGACGTATTAAGTCAGCCGCTGTTTGCCGCCGCCAATATGTTCGCATTGCATACCCTGCGGGCGCAGGCCGCCGAAGACCATATCGATACATGGATGATTGGCAAAGGCGGCAACGTAACAATATCATTTTTCGGCCGGGAAAATCATTCAAACGGTTGGGCTGATTTAGCCAGGAATTTTAATTATCTGCGCCTGTTTCACGAAAAAGACAAATTCAGGATGCTGATCCATATCATGGTTCCGGAAATGATCATGGACTTTGTCAGGTCTTTCAGGCCTCCCCCGCCTCCGCGGCGCAATTTTTCAGCCATCAATCCGGCACTTGCCGAAAAGTTGAAAATCACTGATATTCAGCCGGTCGAAAAAACTTTCCGGGAGAAGAAATTCGAGAATTATTTTCGCGGCACAGGAGCCGATTTTCAAGGCGCGGCCGGGATTGAATACGGGTTGCGGACGGTCGATCCCACATATGATAAAAAACTGCTGGAATTCTGCTTCGGCATTCCGGACGACCAGTATCGGCGTTATGGAATTTCGAGATTTCTGATCCGGCGGGCTTTTAACGAAAAAATGCCGAAAACGACAATCTGGAATCAAAGCAGGGGAAGACAAAGCGCCGACCTCTCTTTACGGGTCAGCGCGGAATCCGGAAGAGCCGAGAATATTATCGAAAAGCTGAATAAATCCGACGCGGCCCGCGAAATTCTTGACCTGGAAAAAATGGCCGCCGTCCTTAAGCGGATTCAAACCGACCACTCCCCCGGCATTTTTTCACCAACCAGCAATATCCTCCTGCGCGGCCTCATGGTCGGATTGTTCCTGCTTCGTCATGAAGGCGACAAAAACCGTTATTAATACCGTAATGCAATTCGGTATGAATTATGATCTTTCCGGATAAACTCCGTTCAGGGAAATAAAGAAATTCAATGCAACGAACGGCTGCCGGTTTGCATGGGGACCTCCTCCTCCGGCAATTGTCAGAGAATTCGTATGCATGGCCGTCAAATTTTCCGAATCAGCCACCGCATAAACTTTGACGCTTGCCGAATCATCAAATCCAAGATAAGCGTTGTTGGGATTGGACGTGGTTGCAGTGGCGTGCAGGGCTTTTGTCCCGTGCGTATGCGCTGGGAGCTGGGATTGCGTCAGATAAACAACCTGGCTCCCCCCGGTTTCTCCCAAACTGTAAGTAGATAAGTCGGGCCCGGAACCGGGATGCATCGGGACCCTTTCCTGCAAGTCCGGCAGTTGAAAATTTTCCCCGTCTCCTCCATAAATGTTCCCGATTATCGCATATAACATGCCGTTTTGACCAGTCGGCAGGGTAGTTCCGTTACAAATAGCCCAATTCTTCGGAATAGATGGCGCAGGATAGGGAAACAATCTGATTTCACCGATAAAAGATTCAGCCATGACAGGATTCCTTTTTTAATAGTTTTTTTGAGAGCGCTGCGGATAAATCCCCGTCAGGCATATTATGAAATTTACACATTGGTACGGCATTAAATTGTTGTGTTGCAGATTATTGCCGACGCTTCCAATCGCTGCCGGTGACAAAGAAGAAACCTCATTGGTGGAAGACGCTTGCGGTTTGTAAAAGTTTGTTGGAGCGGTGTTGCATACAATACTGCTTTTGACCATCTGGCTGTCGCATGTTTTACTGCTTGCCTGCATGGGATGGCTGTGATACGGTATTTGAGTAAGACTGAGCGTTTCCGTTTCCGTTCCGGTTTTGGCGCCGAGCGTCCACTGCGCTTCCTGCGTGTCACGGTGTACCGGTATCCGGCCCCGTAAATCGGGCAGCGCGAAATTAGTATCATCTCCCCCGTAAGTTATGCCGATAAGCGAATAAAGCTCCGAATATTCCTGTATTGCCAAAAGCTGCCCGTCGCAAAACGCCCAATCCCGCGGAGCGTAATTGCCTGCGAATATTTTGATTTGTCCTATGTATGCTTCCATTTTGTCTCCTTTTATTGTGTGGTGGGGGGTACGCCTGTCAACGCAATGATGAAGTTTAACGCTATAGACGGTTGAATATTGTTGTGTGCCGCGCCGTTGCCGACCCCGCCGACCGAATCCGGCCGCATCTGGACAATATTGGTTGCGGACGACGCGAAAAAGTTCGTATCGTCATCATTCGCAAGCAAAGCGTTTCCGGTCTTTCCCGGACCGTTTTTGGTCCCGGATACGTTCATTCCGTAAAACGTATGACTATGAGAGGGCATGCCTTCCTCGGTTATATAGGCTTGTTCCTGCCCGTACATTACTCCCATCGGGTAACTGCTGCTTGCCCCGAACGGAACCAGTCCCCTCATGTCAGGCAGCATGAAAGATTCTGTCCCGGCGCCGCCGAAAGTAGTTCCCAATAAGGAAAACAGGCTTCCGTATTGGCTTCTTGGTACTGTTGCGCCGTCACAGAATGCCCAGTTCGGCGGAGCAAAATCGAAGGCGACGATTGAAATTTCTCCAACAAAAGGTTCTGCCATAATAAAACTCCTTTCTATTTAGTACTTATTATTCCGTATCGCTTTCCCGTACCGGATAAACTCCGTCCAAAGCAATACAGAAACACAAAGCGATAAACGGCTGCCGGTTTTCATGGCCTTTACCGTTTCCCGTGGTTTTCAGCGCCCGGTCATTCATCGCCACATAATTCCCTTTGGAATAGCTCTCATAAACTTTGACATCGGGCGAATCGTCAAACGCGAGATAAGCTCCGGCCGGATCGGCCTGCTCCGCGGTGTCATGTACGACTTTTGTTTCATGTCGATGTCGAGGGATTTGATCTATTCCCAATGAAATTTTTTCATCTCCGCCTCTGCTTCCTAATGAATGAGGCGACAAATCGGTACCGCTGCCGCATTGCATCGGGACTCTTCCCCGAAAATCCGGTAATTTGAAATTAGTTATTCCGTCTCCTCCGTAAATATTCCCGATGATTGAAAATAACGCGTCGTATTGTCCACGGGGAACTGAAGCTCCGTCGCAAAGCGCCCATTTAGGCGGAATAAGACGTGTCGCGCCATAGGAAAACAATCTTATCTCACTAATAAAAGGATCAGCCATAACAGGACTCCTTTTTTATTTGTTTGCCGTTTTGTCTGCCGGCGGAGGGTAAGTTCCCTCCAGGCAAACTATGAAATTTATGCACAGGTACGGCATCAGGTTATCATGGGCCGAACCACCGCCGACAACGCCGACAGACTCCACATATAAAGAGGTTTGCTTTGCCGTGGATGCCGTCTTTTTGTAAAATTTCACCTCGTCGGTATTGCAGACAATGTTGTTTGCCACCTCTTTGCTGTATGGCGTCCTGCGGCTTCCCTGCATGGGATGATTGTGAGGAGCCATATAGGCTTCAGTGATCGTTTCCTGTTCCGTTCCGACCTTGCGGCCCAGCGTCCATGGCGAAAAACTGTCTTGGCAGTGTGCCGGAAGCCGTCCCCGCAAGTCTGGCAGCCCGAAAGTCTTAACCCCGTCTCCTCCATAAGTCCTGCCGAAAAGCGGGACAAGTTGCGGATATTCCTGTATCTTCAAAAGCCTTCCATCGCAAATCGCCCATCCCCTGGGGGCGTAAGTGCCGGCTATCATTCTGATTTCTCCTGTATACGCGTCCATTTTTTCCTCCATAACAGTTTTAACTGTGAACTGGATACTGTCCACTTGTGGCGATAATAAAATTCAATCCCATGGATGGTTGAATATTATTATGCAGGCTGCCGCCGCCTGTATTGCCGCATGAATCCGGCTGCAGCAACACCGTCGTTTCCGAAGCAGTATCGAAAAAATTACATTTTTGGTTATTTGCCAGCATGTTTTCTTTCTTGAGTCCCGGTCCGTTTTTGGTGCCGGGAGCATTAATCCCGATAAGCTTATGGGTATGGGCCGGCATTTCGGATTGACTGAGGCGCACCTCTTCAGAGCCGCCGGTATTTCCAACATTATAAGAGCCGCCTGCTCCAATCGGGACTTTGCCGCGCATATCAGGCAGGTTGAAATAGGTTTTGCCGTCCCCGCCGAATGCACTTCCTATCAGGGAATAAAGCGTCATATGCTGGCTTATGGGCATTTTCTGTCCATCGCAGAAGGCCCAGTTGCTCGGGGCATACCTGAAGCCGATAATTGAAATCTGTCCTAAAAAAGGATCTGCCATAATATCACCTCCATACAGAAATTTGCAGGATAAGAGCCGGTTTACTGTTTCAGAAAACTGAACACCGCCTGGTAATGAAACGCATTCTCGCTTTCACCGACAGGGACAATAAATATTTGTTCTTCCTTGTATTCGCCGTTCCCGATCCTATAGATTTTTTGTTCCAGGAATTTTTCTTTCGGCCCATGAAAGATCAGGGAAAACGACTTGGTTTTTTCCGTTTCTTTCACATCTGTTACTTCCGCCAGGGTAAGTTCGCAGGAACTGCCGTCTTCCAGTTTTGCCGTAAAGGCTTTGTTCTGGTGTTTCTTAAATTCCGCTTGGCTGAATTTTTCCGACATGAATCCTCCTCCTCTTTTGATTTATAGTTTTAACGAGCAGCCCTTTCCGGTTGCGGAAAAGGCCGGTGAGTGAAACCTAAAGGAAACCTGGTGCATCGTAAAATTTAAAGTGTCGTATTTTATTTGCAACTCAATGCAGCACACTCTGCGTAGGCTGAGCCTGAACGTAGCGAAAGGCAACATTCCCGTCCCGGTTGCGAAGGAACTCAAGACGCTTGAGCTACATTTTCCATGTATAATACGAATATTTAAGTTTTACATTATACTGGCGCGGAAATAAAATCATGAATATGTTTTTTCTCCCCGCAACAGCATTCCGGAATGCCTTCATAAATTAAGAGTATAATCAACACCTGAAGAATAATCAAGCAATTTTCAAAATTTTTATAAAAACTTATTTATATTCCATGAAATAATATACGCCCTTGTCTTCAATTATTTCAAACCCCAGGCGGGCGTAAAGTGAAAGCGCCGGATTATTGCGCTCAACATGAATGGTAACCGGCAGTTTTTTGTCGTCGGCTTCGCGCAAAATATCCTTCATGATCTTTGAACCGATTCCGCGGCCCCGGTATTTGGGCAGCAAGGCAATATCAATGATCCTGATTTCGTTTTCCCGTCTTTCAATATAAAGCCGCCCGACATCGTTATGGTCCCGGCTTATGACCAGCAGTTCGGCGGCCGGGTAGTTTTCCGTATACGATTTATGCTGGAATCCGAACTGCATTTCCAGAAATTCGTTGGTTTGGGCTTCATTCCAGCCGGCAGGCGCCAATTCTTCGAGCCGGGCGCTGAAATAAACCTCTTTCAAAAAAGGAATGTCTTCGGCGGTAATGTTGCGGAAAGTAATGTTTTGTACGTCCATATCAGGCTCCTCTTTATCGATAAACTGTATCAATAATATAAGCAGGCAGGGAAGATAAAACAATTAAGTTTACTGAAAATTGTAAATTTTTGAAGTTCGGGTTATATTTTGTCTGTTTCGGAATATTTACGAAAATCGCAGAATCGCAGTTTTTCTAAAAAAAAAATTATGAATATAGAAAACGACCAGTTTATCGATAACAAGGAATTATCCCTGATAATTCAGCTTTTGCGTTTCCAGTGGAATAAGGATGCCGGGCTCAAAACCCGGATAACCGAACTGGCGCGGAATCCTGGGCTTGACTGGAAAGAATTTCTCCGGCTGGTCCGGTTCCATAAGGTTTACAGCCATATTTATCCCATAGTAAAGGACTTGAAGTGTTTCCCGGAAACAGCGGTAACAAGACTGAAAAAATGGAATATCACCGGTTCGGGTAAAGCGCTGGCGATTACCGCCGAACTCAAAGCCGTAAACCGGCTGTTCAGCGCCGCCGGGGTGGATTTCGTAGTGTTTAAAGGGCAACCCCTGTCGGTATTCTTATACGAAAGCGCCGACAGGCGCAGTTCCAAGGAATATGGGTTGATTACGCGCTTGCCGCGTAATAACCCCTCTTGAACATAGCCGCGGGGATATGGGTATTGCTTTTCTGAGATGCCGGTCAAACGTGATTATGAAGATGAGATCGTGAC
>JBAYCO010000191.1:0-7501 GCA_041668685.1 Victivallaceae bacterium
CGAACTGGTGCCGGACAAAGACTTCCTGAAAGACGTCAGCGAAGAATCCAAAGACAAGAAAGACAGTGTCGAACAGGCCAAACAGCGCCTGGAGGAAAGATTCCAGTATTACCGCGATCTGGCTATAGAAACCCTGCGTTCAAGGATGGAGGCTCAGAAAATCTTTGAAGCGGAAATTTCCCCGGCCGGCGGCCATTACGTATCCCTCAAAGTGCCGGTCGTTTCAAAAGATGAAAAGCTGAAACTGCTTGAGCTCATCAAAATGAGCGCCAAGCTGCGTTTCTGCCTGGTTCACAAAGATAATTCCCGGCTGGTCAGTGAATACCAGGCCGATCCGAAATCGTTTACGGTTCCCAGCGGTTATAAGCTCATGAAAATGGAGGAATTCCGCAAAGGACAGAAAGCCAAAGTCAATTTGTATTTTATTAAAAAACGCTGGTCAATGAGCGGCAAAAACATCACGGATGCTTTCCCGACCTTGGATGAATACGGCAAACGCAAGATTATTTTACGTTTTAATACCGAGGGCGGAAGTCATTTTGCGAAACTGACCGCCGATAACGTCGGCAGACAACTGGCCATTATTCTTGACGGCAAGCTTTATTCAGCTCCTGTGATCAACAGCGCTATTACCGGCGGTTCCGCTGAGATAACCGGGCAGTTTTCGCAAGAGGAATGCAAGGCCATTTCCGACGCCCTGGTCAGCGGCAGTCTGCCGTTTGAAATTAAAGTCGAAGGTATTTTCAATACCGACCCGACGCTTGGAAAAGCCAACGTCGTCAACGGTATCTGGGCCGGCATACTCGCGTTGCTTGTGGTTATAATTTTCATCAGCATTTATTATTTGCGCGCCGGGCTGGTGGCGGTGTTCGCCCTTGCGGTCAACGTGGTGTTGATACTTGGCGCGCTCGCCGCTTTTGACGCTACTCTGACTCTGCCCGGTATCGCCGGTATTATTCTGACTATGGGGATGGCGGTTGACGCCAATGTCCTTATTTTCGAACGCATACGCGAAGAACTCAGTAAAGGAAAAAGCCTGTCCACGGCGATTGCCCAGGGGTATCAGCACGCTTTTGTCACTATTATAGACGCCAATCTGACGACCTTGTTTACCGCGTTGATACTGATGAAGGTCGGTACCGGTCCGGTTAAAGGTTTTGCGGTGACTTTGAGCATCGGTATTTTTACCAGCGTATTTACCGCTTTGTTCCTGACGCGTCTGGTATTTGATTATTTTGAGCATTTCTTCAAGTTCCGCACGATGCGCATGTGCGTCTGGCTGAAAGATCCGCATTTTGATTTTCTCGGCAAACGCAAAATCGCTTTTGTTGTTTCCGGGCTCCTGATAGCATTATCCGTCGTAGTCTGCCTGTCCAAAGGCAGCAGCATGCTCGGAATTGATTTTACCGGCGGGACGCAGTTTACGTTCAGTTACGAAAAACGCATTCCTATTCAGGAAATTCGTGATCTGCTTAAACAGCAGGGATATGAAGCTAAAGTTACTTATAAAACCAGTCTTGGTTCTCAGGCCGACAATAAAAAACTTGAAATCCTGATCCGCGATAACGTTAAAATCGAAAGCGGTGATGATGATGTCAGGAGTCCCAAGGAAAGAATATCCGCCGACCTGCAGAAAACTTTCCCGGCGGCGAAATTTTCCGGCGGTGATGAATCGTCACTGGGCGGACTGGTCGGCTGGGAATTCAGTAAATCAGCCATACTTGCGATCGTACTGGCGTTTCTCGGTATAATCCTGTATATCTCGATCCGCTTTGAGTTCGCTTACGCTGTCGCGTCAATAATCGCCTTGCTCCATGACGTAGTTATCGCCACCGGAATATTCGTGCTTTGCGGCAATGAAGTTTCTCTCCCGGTAGTGGCGGCGCTTTTAACCATTATCGGTTACTCGTTGAACGATACCATCGTTGTCTTTGACCGCATTCGTGAAGGTTTGAACCTTAACCCGAATATGAAGTATAAGGAAGTCATTAATATGAGCATCAACAATACGTTGAGCCGGACGGTCCTGACTTCGCTGACGACTTTGATGGTACTTGTTATCCTGTTCTTCTTCGGCGGGATAGCCATCAATGACTTCGTACTGGTTATGTTGTTAGGGGTGATTATCGGTACGTATTCCTCTATTTTCGTCGCCAGCCCGATTGTGGCTTACTGGCACCGGAAGATCGGTATGCACGCCAAAGACGGAGAAACAGTTCCCGCGGCGGCGAAATAAAAATTAAACGCACTTGCTGCCCGGCTGTTTATTCGAACGGCCGGGCATTTTTTATTTCTGCCTGGCCCGGCGGTAGCGCAACGGGCTTACGTGCATTATTTTGCGGAATTGCTTGCTGAAATAATTGCTGTCGCAAAAGCCGCACCGTTCCGCTATTTCTTTGAGCGGGACAGCGGTTTGCGCAAGCATGTATGCCGCGTTTTTAATGCGGATTCTGCATAAGTAGGTTCCGGGAGTACAGCCGGCGGCATTGCTGAAATGGCGAAACATGCTCCGGCGCGACATGGAGTTTAAACGCGCCAACCGGTTCATGTCGACGGGCTCGGAGTAATGTTCATTCAGGTATTTCATGATTTTTCCGGCCGTATAACAATATTTGTGCTGATGCTGTTCCCGGTGGTGCCACCCGGACAAAAGCGAAAGCATTCTCATAAAGGCCGCCAGCGAAGTAAATTGCGTTCCCGGTTCATGCGGAAATCTCTGGTCAGCGATACTTCCGGATAGTTTTATTATTTCGGCGAGTTGAGCGTCATCGAGGCTGAGAAGCAGTTGCAGGTCGTTTTCCCGGAAAGCGCCTTTGGGACGAAACATGATATTGAAGAAGGCAAAATCGTTCATATCCAGAACAGGCAGAGGCAGGGAATCCGGATCATACAGCACGTTTATCATGGATAAATGGTCAACTTCGGTGTATTTGTGGTAAAATCCTATGGGAATTATGAAAACATCTCCGGCTTTTACCCGAAAACTGCAAGCGTCGGTAAAGTGCAGCGCGCTGCCGGATTTAACGATGACCAGTTCGCAGAATTCGTGGGCATGCTGTTTGCGGTCATCGTTATTCTGGGAATATTCGAGCACCGACAACGGCAGAACTTCATTCCGGAAGAAATCCTGTATCTTTAATATATTCAATTCTTTTCCTTGTATTTGCCGGCATTATTATACTATTATATTAGCTGACAGTCAATAAGAAGATGATGTTATTATTGCACTATCTTGCAGTAATTTTGATACTATAGGAATTTGTTATTTTAACAGGATAAACAGGGAATGCTACCGGGAGCGCCGGTCGTCAGACCGGCATTTAAAGTCAATAATTTTCTATTCTTAATTTTTCATTTCCAATATTAAGCGGCGATTAGGAAAAGGGCTGATTATTACGTTGACGTTAGGATTGAATTTGATGTAAATAAATGCTATTGCGTTTATTTTTCGGTGAATTATAATCTTGGTAAGAACGGGCTTCATGAGAGTGAAAGCAGAGAAAAAGGAAAATTGAAAACAGCTGAAAGGAAAATAAATATGGAGACGCAGAATTTTGAAACAGCATTATGGCTGTGTCTGTTGTTTGACATCCAGAATTACCAGGGTTAAGAAAAATATTCGAATGTTACAAGCAGGTTAGAATTGTATTCGATGTCAATAAAAGCCGTTGCGCTTGGTCGATAGACATATTATAATGCACTTGTAAGGAAAGAGATCGGAGAAAAACAATCAACAAACCAATTAAAAAACGAAAGAAACCGAACCCGTAAAAAAAAACTCAAAAAAAGGAGAGTAAAAAATGCAAAAGCAAAAAAGGTTCACACTCATCGAATTGCTGGTAGTTATCGCTATTATTGCGATACTGGCCGGAATGCTGCTCCCGGCGTTAAGCCAGGCGCGTGACAAAGGCAAGGCTATCGCTTGTCTTTCAAACCAGAAACAAATCGGCTTGGGAATGACCATGTACCTTGATGACAGCGGCGGCTTTTATCCGAAAGCCTACTACTACATAAACGGTTCAGGCAGCGGTGATGGTTATGTTCACTGGTCAGGTATGCTCAGGCCGTACTGTCAGGGCAGTGTCTTTGTATGTCCCCAGGACCCTAACGGCGGATGGGCTCCGGCAAACTTCCAGGACAACGAAACTTATTGGGGAGAAAAATGTAAGATTCCTTCCGGCCAGATTTCCGGTAAGAATACAAAAGACCAACAGGCCCCGAATATTTCCTATACGGCAAACGAAGTTATTTGCCCGCGCAAGAAATATGATCCGGCGCAAAACGCTGCTACAGATCATCTCCAGCAGGTAAAAGCCAACCGTCTGCGTAAACCGTCAAGCGAAATTCTTGTCTGTGAATACACTTCAGACGCGGCCTGTATTATTGATGATTCAGCTGCCGGCGGTACCGCTGTAAAATCACATCGTCCGACCAGCGGGTTAGCTGATGGTTCAAGCGTATGGGATAGTGAAGCCGGGGAAATCGCCAATCCTACGGCCCTGACCGTAAATGATGCCGTAACCGCGCGCGCCGCGGCTTTAACGGCTGGGAACGCTAAGACTCAGCACCACATTGTTTACTCGGCGTGGGATCGCCATTCGAACCGCCAGAATTATGTTTTCGGCGACGGTCATGCTTCAGCCAAAACTCTTGGTGAAACTCTCAGCAGTGATAATAAAAGCTGGGGCGTAAAATTGTATTGCCAGGTAGGTGAGCCGGAGGTTATTTACAACTAAAATATACTTCCAAATTCAAGCGCCGGTCTTCTGATCGGCGCTTTTTTCGTCCTGTTTTTTTGCTTAATTGGCACTATTGTACCGGGAAAATGCACAAAGATTAAGGAAGTGATCGTTTTTTTGCATTATATTACCTGAATATTGATTTTAAATTCTGAACCAGGACAAGGACAATGGATATTAAAGCTAAATGGATATGGAAGAAGCAGGATAATTACAATTTATATAATCAGACTGTAATATTCAGGAAAAGCTTCGAAATAAATTTTCCTCTGAAAAGTGCGGAGCTGGCGATTACCGCGGATTCATTTTACCGTCTTTACGTTAACGGGAGCCGTATCAATGACGGCCCGTCCCGCGCTTATCCGGAAAATTATAATTACGATTTGATCGATATTTCCGACCGGCTGCAAAGCGGCGTAAATGAAATATATGTCATTGTCAGGTATTTCGGGTGCGCTACTTTTCATCAGATCTGTCAGCAGGCCGGGTTCCTGGCGCAGTTGGAACTGGAATTCTGCAACGGTGAAAAAGAGCTTATAATGTCCGACTCCGGCTGGGAAGTCGCCGAAGCCGCGCAGTGGATCAGGAACATGCCGCGTATTTACTGCCAGATGGAGGCTGTGGAAGGTTACGACGCCCAATTTGAGGACAATATCAAGTTTGAGCCTGCCGCGGAATTGTTTTCATCCGATGCCGCTCTCTGGCGGGGATTAATGGCGAGGGACTGTCCGCTGCTGACCGGAAAAGAGTTTTATCTGAAAAGGTTCCACAGTGCGAAGCTCGTTGACTGCAAGGGATTTTCTCTGGAAATTCCATTGCCGCGTTTGTGTTATCCCGGAGTAATGGATATGAATGCCAATACCAGCAGCGCAGGCGGGATAGCGCTCATTGTCGAGGCGGAAACTGACGGCGAATTGGAAATACGCGGTCCGCATGCCGAAATAACGGTAAACGGTCGAAAAGCGGAAAACAACAAGTTTAAAGTTTTCAGGGGACGCAATTTTCTCTTGGCGTTGAACAAGGCGATGTTTTCGCATATTCAGCAGATGACCGTATTTTTCGCGGAAAAAGACGGGATAAAAATTTACAGCCCTCTGGACCGGAATATCGCTTATCCCTGTTTTCTGCGTTTCCCGGAGTTGCTTGGGATCAAGAGCGATACGGTGGTTCGGCGAGATAACCAAGAACTGCTTGCTTTACAGGACAGGATAGACGCTTTTTACGCGGATATCCTGAACCGGGTAAAATCGGAAACCGATTTTGGTAAATATCTGAAAAAATATGCGGAAAAGATTCCGGAAGACTGCGTGCTGCCGACTGATTTTTACCCGGTATTCCTGGAACTGAAAACCGGCATGGACGCAGCCTGTTTTATCGAATCGCCCGAAAAACTCATTTTCGACGACCCGTCCTGTACCGTTATTCATCCTGTCCCGGAAGGTGATATTCAGGTAATATATGACCTGGGAACGCAGAATATAGGCTATTATGATTTTGAGTTGTTTGCCGGGGAAGGAACGGTTCTCGATATATTTGAGGTAGAACATATTTTTTCTGACGGCCGTCTTCAGGATACGGGTTTGTACCAGAACGGCATGCGCTATATCTGCAAAGCCGGACACAATAAATTCACCTCCCTGAAAAGGCGTTCCGGGCGTTATTTGATCATTGTGTTCCGTAAACTGCGCGGCGAGCTGAAATTCAGAAATTTTAAGCTTATTGAATCCACTTACCCGGCGGAATACAAGGGCTCATTTCTGTGCAGCGACGAATTTATGAACCGTTTGTGGAAAATTTCAGCCCATACCCTGAAATTATGCATGGAAGATACTTTTACCGATTGTCCGCTTTATGAACAGACTCTCTGGGTAGGCGACGCCCGCAATGAGGCTTTATTTGCCTATCCCGTATTCGGCGCCTGGGATTTGAGCAGGAGATGTATAAGGATCGCCGCCGAATCGCTGGCGCATCTGCCGCTGGTTGCTTCGCAGGCGCCGTCCTGCTGGGATATCCTGATCCCGGTCTGGAGTTTTCTCTGGGAAATATCGGTATGGGAGTATTATTTCGAGACCGGGGATAAAACTTTCATGGAAGAGATGTGGGGCGCGATGGTCGAAAACCTTGCCGAGGCGGAACGGCGTATTGACCCTCGATCCGGTTTGTTCAGCAGTCCCACCTGGAACCTCTTTGACTGGAGCGGTACTGATATTGCGCACAAAACCGTAATCCATGATACGATGTTTTTTATCGGGGCGTTGCAGGCAGCCGCGAAATGCGCGGAAGCGCTTGGGAAAAACGATTTGAAACAGCATTGGCTTGAGCTCGAAAACCGTTTGCGTGTCAGCGTCAATGCTTACTATGAACCGGAAGCGGGCGCCTGGCCGGACAGTTTAAAAGAAGACGGTTCCCCGGTGGCTTCGCAGTCTATTCATAATAACTTTCTGAGTCTTCTGTATGATGTTGCCGCCGGCGATATGCGGGAGAAAATTCAAAAAATTCTTCTTGACCCGCCTGCTTCCATGGTGAAAGTAGGGTCTCCGTTCGCCATGCAGTACCTGTATGAAACTTTTGAGAAACTCGAAATGCCGGAACAGATAATAAGCAAATTTTATTCAGCTTACCGGCCTATGTTCGCGGAAGACGCGACAACGGTCTGGGAAGTTTTCTCAAACTCTTTGCCCGGCATCGAACTTTCCCGCAGTCACTGTCACGGCTGGTCGTCGTCGCCGACATATTTTCTGAACCGTATTGTACTGGGAATA
>JBAYCO010000192.1:0-7477 GCA_041668685.1 Victivallaceae bacterium
CTTAGTTGACAGCGCCGCTCCGGCCGCGATTGCCGACGATGATCTGAACGGTATTTGCGGCATCGAACTTGATTCGCTGGACGACGATATCGAAGTTCCAGCCATGCCGAAAAAACGCAAACCGGGCAGACCGAAAAAGGCCACAAAGGTGAAAACTCCGGCAACGCGTAAATCCGGTCGCCCGAAAAAGACGGAGAAAGCCGCTGTTGCCGCAACGCCGGCAAAGCGCAAGCCTAGCAGACCAAAGAAAACAGCAGCCGTTGTCAAATCAGATACACCAGAGAAACGTAAACCGGGCAGGCCAAAGAAAACCGCAAGCGCCACACCGAAAAAAATCGCTTCCACAACTGTGAGAAAAGCGGCGGTAAAAATTGCCAGACGTAAAACAGCCGGGAAAAAATCCTGACTGGCTATAGGATGAATGTGAAAATGAAAGCCTCGTTCAACTCGAAATTACCTCTGAAAGGAAATCATTTAAAAAACATCAATGGAAAAAACCGTTAAAATAGCTTCCCGAAAACAGGTAGGCTCCTGTAGTAACTCTTGGATAAAGTTCGTAAAACACAGCTTTTTGCCGTTTTTTACACCAGTCCACTTTACCGTTTTACAAACCATGGAAGCAAATTTAACCGCATTTTCAGGGGTTAAATGCCTGATTATAAGGTATTAAAAAGTTTAACTAGATTTCCAGAAATTAACTGGTCGCGACCAGTTAATTTAGAGAGAATTGTCTCAAACAGAGAGAATACGGCGGCGGAGTAGTTTTTTTTAGAGGCTTGCCTGGGAACAGTGAAATTCGTATATCCCTTTAACCCAACGGGATATGCGTCATAAATACTTACTGGTAAGAGACATGTATAAAAAAAGAAATGGTACCCCGGACAGGATTCGAACCTGTGACAACCTGATTAGAAGTCGAGTGCAATTAAGCTCAAAAACACCTATTTCTTCCCACTATGTCCCACTATCCGCGAGCTCTGATGCCGCAAGCCGTCCGCAAAAGCCGGGCATACTAAAAATTTATAAAATCTATGGATTAATCACTACTCTTTTTAAATTCAAGTTCTAAATCATCACATAATTTTAACAAATTTGCCTTTAGTCTCACTTCTAATCCCGGCAGATTTCCGGCAGGCAAATAATCTGCCAACTCATTCATGTCTTCTGAAGTAAGTTCCGTTAGAGTTAAACGCAAACTCTTTACGAGCTGTTCAAAACTCATTTCTTTAGGGTTTTTGTTCCGTCTGGTGGAAGCCACTTTTTTCAAACGTTCTTTCAATGTATTTAAGTTAGGTAATACCTTTAAAAAGGTGTAATAAAAATTAAGATCATATAAATCCCGTACCAGCTTTCGTTCGTTCCAGGCAGCCAGCTTATGCGCCATTGATACGCTGTAATCCATTATCTTAATTATGCGGCTTAATTGCCCTGTCCTGGAAGCCAAGGCGCTTGTGGAAATAGCTACAGAAGGACATTCCGGGGCAACATTTATTTCTATTTGAGTTAAAATTTCACTATAATTTATTCTGATCCTCAAACATTTTGAATTTAAGTTATATTTATACTCCAGTCCCGGCTGTTTGTCGAGTAGCTGACATATATCGCTTACAATATCTTTTTTAGAAGTATAGGGAATGAATATATAGTCAAGATCATTAGTAAAACGCGGACAGTCCAATAAGCGTAAAGCCATTCCGCCTTTTAAAATTGCAGATTGCGGATACCTTTCACCGAAAAGGTTAATCAGAAATAACATCAAATCTTCAGTTGTTTTTATATCAGGCATTTATCACTCCATTTACGAATGTTACATAGTTTTTATTTTTATATAATTTCAAATACTCTATTAATTTTTTACGATCAAGTCCATCATAATCAATATCAGAATAAATATCAAAGCTAAACTTCATACCTTTTTGATAATAATATAAAGTATCAAGAAATGCTTTTTCGGGTGTGGCTATGTTAACGCCATTTATATTTTCATAACCTGTAAACAGCTCAGGTTTTATAGCGAGTTGTTCTATCTGGAAATCAGAATTTTGATAAATCCGGTTCTGCCCTAATTTTACAGCTAAAAGCCGATATTTAGGTACTGATCCAATTAGCAGTTTTTTTGCCAGGACAGTCCCAAAACTGATGTAGGAATCCGGGCAGATTCTTTGACTCAAAACTTGAATATCAAAATCTTTTGCTACATAAAACCCCCGACAAAAAACTTTGATAATATCAGCATCCTGCATTTGCTTCAAAGTTCGGTATAAGCTTGCCTTGTTTGCCGGGTCTATTAGATTTTTCAAATCAGCAGCAGAGAACACACCCCTTTGCAAAGGAGAAAGTTCTTGCAGTTTTTGAGTAATTTCTAATATCGTTTTCATGATATTCATAATAGCACATAGTTTCATATATTGCAACTTTCTGACTGTATGTTTTTGTGATTTTCATTTTTCTGCCTCTACTTCTTGCAAATAAGGGACATTTTTTTACGTTTCTGCTTGGATTTACGCAAAACCCATTTTATTATTATAGTATTGTATAATGCACTTTGAGGAGAAAATATGTCTCAAATAATTAAAGATTGGTTTTCCGGTTTACTGTTTGTGTCTGCTTTACTTCTGGGTTTAGTATGTTTTGGTTTCTTTTGTTTTTATGCTCAAAAATTTTTTTGCCACATATGGACATGTATTTTTATAATTGGAATAATACATTCTGAAATATATTCACGACATGAGAAAAAAATGGGAATCGAAAAAACGAAAGAAGAACTTGACCTGCAATATGGCCGGGGACTTATATTAATATTTGCGGGAATACTATGTGCAATAGCTTGTTCTTTATTAAATTGGGCTCTTTGGGGAGAAACGAAAATTAATATTGGGATGGTTGGAAGTATATCAGTTTTTGCCGCAATGTTCACATTACTTCATTTTTATATGCACCTTGAGAAAGCAAGTACAAAATCAAAAGAAGAGCGTGCCGTGATCGCTAATAATTTGGGTGATTTGTCTATTTCACAGCAGAATTATCATAATGAACTAATTGAGATCATAAGCTTGACAAATCTGAAAATTTCAAGGATAGAAACCGTACATGGTTTCTTCTATACCACAGAACAAATTAAAAGTTTATATAAAAATAATATTCCTTTAAACATTACCATCTGGAAAGCCAAACAAATAGAAGCCTATTACAGAATAATGACCGGCAAGGGAATCAGGCCAGCAGACCATGATGAATTCAAAGACCACGACGGCAAGTATCTTTCAATGAAAGTCCAAGCATACACGATGAATGAGCTTTATCCTGAATTAATGGGAAAAAGTCGAGAGAACATGATTCGTCAATCCCGAAAAGAAGTAAAGCAAGTTAACCAAATACAAGACAAATTAATGTCAGAGAATAAAATCAAAAATTAGTCGGTAATTTAATATTAGGATACACTGGTTATGAAATACAATCAGGACAAAGTTGATGAAACGACGTTGGCCTTGCTCTACCTGAATATGTGGGATGAAGGCGCGGAAGCCAGAACTTGGAAAGGATTCGATTGGGATACGCTGGATCGCCTTCATCAGAAAGGATTCATCCATGCTCCCAAAGGAAAAGCAAAGTCAATAGCCGTTACGCCGGAAGGCCGGAAAATGGCCGAGGAACTGTTTCATAAACTCTTTGGAAACTAAGCTCCCTGAATCGGGGAGTTTTGCTCTTGCCTATGCCCGGTAATAATCCCCAACAAACCGGGAATCGCACTTGTATGAGTGATCGTTCCCTCCCGTTGCCAATGCGTCTCGTTTTCAATGATGCAGCTTCCGTTGAATCTCGTGTTCGGACGATGGGTATGATAATATTTCATATATGCAGCCAGGAGCGTTCGCAATGATTTCTCGCCCAGAAATACGCAGTGATTAAGGCTTGTGTTTGATCTTCCGCACAAACTGGAGCGCGGGTACTATTTGCTCGAAACCGCAACTGTTGTGGCTGCGCACGCCAAATGGCCGGAATTTGCGCATTGAAACTGTCCAGAAAATGAGCACATTAATGGCCAGGTGGTAGGTTTAGTATGAAATCTCAGTCTGTTTTACCGCTCAATTTTTATTAAATACTTTTGAAATTATCTTAGGGGACATGATTTGTCCACCATCTGCAAGTATATTACATTATAAACTTTGTATATGGAGAACCATGAATAAAATTACCAAAAAGCAAAGACTGATCGAAATAATAACTTTAATGCGAGATCACGACGAAAGCCTGAATTACAGACTTTTCAAGGAATCAACTCACATCAGGGTCAGTCAAAAAACATTTCTCCGGGATATTGCCCATTTGCGGGATGATCGTAATGTGCCGATTGCTTACGATTCAAACGATAAAGTCTTTTATCTGAAAAGCAAATTTGTGGATACTTCCTTCCTGAATGATGGAAATCCGCACTTGGTAATCCTCGGTGCCAAGCTTGCTGAAATGTTGTTACCGTGGTCAATGCGGGAAAAAGTCAGAGAGATGATTGATCAGGTCATTTTGGAAATGAATGACGATAATGAAGCCAAGGCAGATTTTAATTTTTTGGCTTCCGCTTTTGACAAAAGAGTAATTTACGATCCTCAGGTAGTGGAAACAGTATTCAAAAGCTGCATTTCATGCCGACTGCTTACATTGAAATACGGTGATGCCAAAGGGCAATTAAGCAAACAGGTTTTTGCCCCACAGGTTATGGCGGAACGTCAGGGAATATGGTATTTGCGCGGAGAGTTGCTTGAGTCAAGCGGCAGAAAAATCAATAAAAAACGAATTGTTCCGCTGGCGTTACACCGGATTAAAGAGGCTGAAATGCTGAACCATAAATTTACCCGAAAAAAGCATATCAAGGATGAGGTAGTCTATAATGGGCTGTTTGATTTTGAAAAAGTTGAAAACGTGAAAATTCTTTGTTCGCCGGAAATTCGCCAAGCGGTTCTCGAACAACACCGGCACACGGAATCTCAAAATAAAGTTTCTTAACTGACTTATTAAGTATGTTTATCAGGGGCTGTTGTATCTTAGTTTTTTGTATGAAATATTGCCAAGATCAATGTAACCGATGACATCGGCAATTCTTCAAAGCTCACTATCTTACAGATAACGTGAGCAACCAACAGATTGTTCCTGCTTAGATTGGTAAGCCGCACTGTTAACAACCTGCATATTTCACGCGAAAACTATACTGTAAAAATATGCAGGTTTATGAACTATTTATTGTTACCTTTTTTGTCGCTTTCCTTTTTTATATCTTCAAGCAGGTCTGCCTGTTTTTTAAACATGTTATCTGCTTGAAAACTTGAAATCTTAAATATCCAGCCTTCTGCCTTTGAACGTGCTTTTTCCACAGCATCTTTTGCTAGAAGTTTGGCTTCTTTGGCTTTTAATTCAGCCGTTGAAGCTTTTTTCGAACGATCAATGGTAATCATTTGTTGGTCTGTAGACTCAGCCTGCAATTTTATCCAATAATCCTGACCGGATTTTGCCGCTTCAATGATATATTTACGTTTATCAACGGTTTCACAGGTTAATTTTTCAAGGAATTTGTATTTCACACCAGATAACGGCTTTACCGAATTGAAAGTCAAATTAGCCAGTGATTTCAAGACTTCATTTAAAACGTTTTGTTTAACTTTCCTTCCGTTGGGAACTTCCTGCATTACCGCCTTGCCGTCTTTGTGCACGATTGAATATTTTTTACTGTCTGCCGGTTTAACCGTAACTTTGGTAATCTTGTCTGCGGGTAATTTCAGTAAAGAATTATTGACGTAATCAATTGCTTTATTCCGAATATGAAATGTTATCTGGCAGAGATAAGCACCTGGAGCTCCAAAACGGCGTACATAAGCCCCATGTTCTACTGACTTGCCGACTGCCAGTCCCGTTATGAACTTATCATCGGAATCATAAAACCTGACGACATTTACAGCACTTTTTTCGCTTACTTCAAGATCGGCGTAATTCTTTGCCTCATTCGTCGTCAATTCAATCGTTTTGATATTTAGGCAATTGCTTATTAAATTGTTTACGGAAGGCATTTCCGCCGGATAGCCGTGAAGTTCTTTCACGACAAAGTGACCGCCTTTTTTTATCAAAGTAACTTTATTGTTCCCGTCTTTAGCGGTAATTTCAATTTTACTTATAGTCTCCGGATTCAATCCCTGTATAAGGTAAGATGGAACGCTTGCGTTTTGTCGCAATACACCGGAGAAATTGCTTCTGAGGATAACGGCGACAATAAAAAAAGCGGTAATGATTCCCCAAATAAGAAGTTTTTTGTTGTTCATAATCACATCCTTTATTGTTCCTGAATATTATGGCTTATATAGCGACGCCTTTTGATAGCGCGATAAGAGGCCAGCACTATAGCAATAAGCAGAATTGCTCCTGGTGCAAGCAACATATTGATGTTTTTAAGTTGATTTTCAAGCCTTTCAATACGCTGCCGTTTTTGTAGTTTAACCTGCTGAAGGCGACGGTTAGCTTGATGTATTTTCAACTCGAGCTCTTTGCGCTTCTTTAAAATTGAACTACCGATAACTTTTTCCTGCCCTTTCTGCAGGGAAGAGAGCATTCTGCTTAATTCCGTTTTGTAACCAGTTATTTCAGCATTTATTTTTTTTATTTCAGCGATACTATCTTTATCTGCTTCGGCTTCGATCCCGTCAATAAGCTCAAATGGGCGTTTGAAGTTACCGCGGGAGCGTATGGATATCAGGTCTGTTGAGCCGCTGAGGGTGTCTATAGTATTGATAAGCAATGCACTATTATCTCCTTGAACTGCTTTTCCCAGGAAAGTATCTGAATAAGCCAACATATCACTTATGAAATCGACATCAGAAAATACCGCGACAACGCCATGTTTCGTTGATTTGACAGCATCAAGATGGCGAACTGCATTTTTATCTTTAGTTTCTGTTTTATCTGCTTCTTTGATATCAATGCCATCAGGGAATGCTGACTTGAAACATCCCCGAGCCAGATACCCCATTATAACCGGTTTATCGCCATCTGTAAAACGTTCCACCATAGCTTCAGGGTTGGGCATCATCATCAATTCGTAAGGGTTACTGATTTTATAAGTGTTGCCTTTAGGGGTAGTCATGACCAGCGCTTCGAGTTCAATGCCCTCTGTTTTATTTTGTTCAAAAGCTCCGGCATAAAGCATTTTTACAGAATTCAAGGAGGCGGTAATAATATTCTCTTTGTTAAAGCATTCCGGCTTAAGTTCCATGAAAGTAATTAGTCCGGGCTGGCGCACCTGAATTGGTAACGCAAGATAGCGGTCCGCCGCAAAAACATTTGCTGGCATCGTTATTCCCCAATTTGTCATTAATTTGTTGAGCTCAGAAGCCTGAGACGGTGGAGCCTGCATCATCTGCATCTGACGGGAATCCGGACGGTCAGCAACGCAATGTGGGTCAACGCAAATTACCGCTTTACCACCTTTGACTACAAA
>JBAYCO010000193.1:0-7415 GCA_041668685.1 Victivallaceae bacterium
TCTCGTGACTTTGTCCCTCCGCCTCATCTTGCGATGGGAGGCAGACTACACGCCTGAAATGGATAATTGGCGTGTCCGGCACGTTTCAGCCGGATAGCATGCGATGCCTTACCCAGGCACGCGCTCTATGAGTGTAAAATCATTGCGTTTTACCGCGGATTTTTCTATCCGCGCCGAACTGTTTTTGTCATTCTTTTGATACATGATTTACTCCTTTTTTATATCAAATGAACATTTAAGGGACCATAACCCCCTTCTTTAAGTAGGCTAACCTAATTATAAAGCAAGGCACGCCATTTGTCAAGTAGGTCAACCTAATTTTTTTGCAATTTTTAATTTCCCTGTTCATGACAAGCAAAAATCACATAGGCGATGTAATCAAGTAACGATACAAAAACACAATATACCGAATTTAGACAGCGTCTAATTTATTATAAAAACAAAAAATTCCCGAATAATGGGATGATAGCGATTTGAAATTTCTAAAATAGAGATTATACTAAGGTTTTGTTTTTTTGGGGGCGCATAGCTCAGTTGGCTAGAGCGCTACGTTGACATCGTAGAGGTCGTTGGTTCAAGCCCAATTGCGCCCACCATTTTTTTACCCTCAAATATCTTACTATCAATCATTTGCACATCAAGAACGAAAATCCGCTGTCATGTTGTTTCAGGCCAATTCTGCTCATTTCGTTACATCATTTATTACCAATTTATTACCACTTTTTTTGAGGCTGATTTGAGTTTAAAGAAAAAACATATCATAATTTTTATTTATTGCCAATTACTCTAATATACTGTTTTAACACCAATTTATCAACAGTTTTATTAAAAATTTATTTTTTGCAGAGAATGATTTTAAAAGAGTAAACATTTTTGGGAGAATTGGTTTGCAATTTTATTAGTTTGGAGCAAAATTGTATAGTTGGATTACAGATTTACCGAAGCGTAATGGAAATAAATAATAAATGAAACGATTTACAGACAGAGAACTTGAAAATTTCCTCAATAATATCGAATCTGACTTGATCGAACGAAAACAGTCTTTTAAGGGCGATACTCCTAAAAAGGCACGGCAGGCTGTGTGCGCTTTTTCTAACGACCTGCCCAACCATAGGCAACCGGGAGTATTGTTTATTGGCGCTAAAGATGATGGGACTCCTTCCTATGAACCGATAACAGATGAGCTGCTTCGCAGTTTGTCAGATATGAAAACTGATGGCAACATCCTCCCGCTACCGGTTCTGTCTGTTGAAAAACGGAAACTGAAAGGAGCGGAGATGGCTGTAGTTACCGTTTTACCTTCAGATATGCCGCCCGTTAAATTTGAGGGCCGTATTTGGATTAGAACAGGGCCAAGGCGTTCAATTGCAAATGAACAGGAAGAACGTCTTTTGATAGAAAGAAGACGATTCCGGACGCTGCCTTACGACCTTCACCCGGTACCATCCGCAACCTTGAAAGATTTAAGCAAGGTCTTTTTTGAAGAAGAATATTTACCAAAATCTTTTGCGCCGGAAATATTGGCCGCAAATGGAAGAAGTTATGAAGAACGTCTTGCAAGTTGCAGAATGATAAATTCACCTGATGATCCTGTTCCCACTGTTTTGGGGATTTTAACCTTGGGGAAAAATCCACAATATTTCTTTCCAGGGGCATATATTCAATTTTTGAGGATTCAAGGAACCAAATGGAGCGATCCGGTAATTGATGAAGAAAGGATTGGCGGCTCTCTAAAGAAACAACTGGAACTTCTCGATCAAAAGCTTATTGCCCATAACCGGGTAAGTGTTGATTTTTCTTCTACCTCCACAGAGATACGGCATTATCGCTATCCTTTAGTAGCCCTGCAACAATTAACACGGAATGCGGTTATGCACAGAAGCTATGAGGGAACGAATTCCCCTATCATGGTTTACTGGTTTGATGACCGGATCGAAATTATCAATGCTGGCGGTGCTTTTGGACGTGTAACTCCTGAGACTTTTGGTAAACCTGGATACGCTGATTATCGTAATCCCAATATTGCGGAGAGTATGAAAATTCTTGGTTTTGTACAGCGTTTTGGTGTTGGCATTAGAATGGCCCAGGACGAATTAAAAGCGAACGGCAATCCTCCCGCGAAATTTAAAGTAGAACTTACTTCTGTTCTCTGTACTATTGAAGAAAGTGAGTTAACTAAAAGTTTACAGCCCGAGCTACGGCCTGAGTTGCGGCCCGAGCTACAGCCTGAGTCAAAATTGGCTTCAAAAATTATTTCCTTTTTAAGAAATAAAGAAATGAGTAAGTCTGAAATTGCACATGTACTTGGACATAAAACAGTTTCAGGGGAATTAAAAAAACAACTTAAAGAACTTCTAGAAAATAAATTAATTGAAATGACCATTCCTGAAAAACTTAATAGTCCTTTACAAAAATACCGCTTAATCAAACATCCCCAAACTCAAGAAAGGAAATCTTAAAATATTTGTCTACCTTTTAAGGTATTACTCTTGATATTTCAAAACCGCGAGTACGTCTTCGAGATTGAAACGGATGTAACGGGGGCCAAGTTTCCAACACTTTAACAATCCGGTCTCGCACATGCGGTCTACTGTACGAGTGGTTATTTGGAGGAAATCGGCGACTTCTGCACGGGTTAACGGACGCTTGGGAAGTCTTTGAGCTTTTTCTTTTGCTTCGTTTGGCTCCAAGGCTTCGCGAAGGCGTTTGTGTTCCTGTGGGTTAAGTTTACCGGAAGTTTCCAGAAACCCGATGAAATCCATTACCTGCATTTTAGTTTCGTTTTTCATATTAATCTCCCATTATTAGATTTCTGTTGATTTATATTATTTAAACATACTTCAAGTATACCATAAAGTAACTTTTAATGCAAGTAAAATTGTAATTATTTTAAAAATAAACTTAAATAATACTCGTTTAAGTGTAATAAAATATACATTTATTGTGCTGACTATGGAATATTTTGCATTATTTCTTCTACTTGTCGGTATTTATCCTGCTGCCTTCCATTCCGTATTTATCAAACCGCGCCCCTTATTAGTGCCCGGCTCTGTGCCAAGCCTTTGGCGCTTACTCGCTCATTTCATGTTTTTACTTCAGGCATATTTCCTCGTTTTTTGAAAATAATTATGACTTTTAACAAGTGAAAAGATAATAATTTTTTTCAACCGTCTCAACTCCGGCGTTCCGGCGTAGTTTTCCCCTAAAATATCCGCTTTGCGGTTACCCTGCGGGCTTTAAAAATCTTCCTGTAAAAACCGCTCGACGCTTTCCTCGTGAAGGCTCTGTTATCCTGAATTCAGGATAAACCAAGCTTATCCGCAATTTTAGGTTATCCTGAATTACTCTGTGACAGCGTAGCATATTGAACTGGCAACAGAGCAATTCAGAATATAAAATTCAGGATAACTATTTTGATCCTTGTATGTTATGATGTACACATGGTGTGTACCCATAACCCAGGGAGAACCTTATGCACAAGAAAATCAAGCTGTCTACTTTGATAGCACAAACCGAACAGGCAGTAGACAAGATTAGTATTTCTGACAGAATGAAAAAGAATTATCATTATGAAGGATTTAAACAAATCCAATGTTTCTATGAAGAAAACGGACTTGTCTACTATGATAAAAAAATACTCATGGACTTTGTGTGGATAGCCAGAGCTCAATATGAAGATAAAGCGATTGAAAAAAGCAAATTCCTCAAAATCCGTAAAACCGTCTATCTTCTTTCGGAATATTATAACACTGGGCGGATACAATGGAAACACCTCCGTAGTTGGCCACCGGAAAATTTGTGTGATCGGTTTCAGCAGATACTCATGGATTTTTCACAATATATGTCCGTGCAATGCAACTTATCGGAAGGAACTTGTATGGGGTATCGTAGCAATGCGTCCTTGTTGTTGTCACATCTTGAATCCAAGCTTGGCTTAACTGATTTGAATAAGTTGAATTTTTCTGATATTTCAGCTTTTCTAGATGATATGATCAAGCGGCGTCCAGTCAGCATGAGGAGTTTATTGGATGGCCTTCGAAAATTCGGATGTTTTCTTCTTGAAAACAAAATCATTGAGCTTGATATACTTCCCGCATTAATAAAAAAAACAGCAAGAAGGCGCAAGCATAAGCCAAGTTTTAGCAATGATGAGGTTGAAAAAATATTATCCGCTCCAGACCGTAAAACCGCAGTGGGAAAACGTGACTACTCTATGTTTTTGCTGGCTGACCGACTTGGACTAAGGGCTTGCGACATTTGTACCCTCCGTTTTGAGAATCTTGACTGGAATAAGCGTGAATTACATTTTATTCAAAATAAAACCAATATTCTGTATTCAGCTCCACTTGACACAACGGTTTTAAACGCAATAGCAGATTATATTTTAAATGCACGTCCTGAAGCTGATTTGCCATATATATTCATTCGGCACACAAGACCGTATGACAAACTTCAGTATGGGACGTTGGGAAACCTACTGTATAGATATATGAATCAAGTTGGCATCTATGTTTCCGGAGACTATAAACTAATGCATGCTTTCCGTAGAAAATTCGGCATTGATTTGCTAAAAGCCGAAATCCCTGCATCCGAAATCAGTAAGGCTTTGGGACACACCAATCTGGATACTTTGTGGCCATATATTGCTGCTGATATTGAACATTTACGTCTTTGCCCGCTTGATTTGAGCAATGTAATGGTATCACGGGAGGAACTTCGATGAAATATCAATGTAAGAGTGTTTTTAAACAGTTTATTACTGCTTTTATCGCACAGAAACATGCTTTGGGCTATCCATATATTACTGGTGAATACATACTTGATACCTTTGACGATTTTTGTTACAAAAAACATCCCGCAGAAAAAGCTCTCTCCAAAAATATAGGGTTACATTGGGCGGAGTGTTGGAATTCCGAAGGTCGTACCGGACATAGAAACCGTGTTATGGTAATTAGAGAATTCGCAAAATATCTTAATAGTATTGGTCACAACGCATATGTTATTCCTTTGCAACTAACCAGAAAACCTATTCGGCGTGTGCCTCACATATATTCAAAAAATGAATTGACCGCATTTTTTAAGATTGTAGACTCATTGCCATATTGTATTTGGTCTCCTGTACGACATCTTGTTTGGCCTGTATACATGAGATTGTTGTATTGCTGCGGCCTCAGGCCTGGAGAAGCCAGAGTTTTACTCATTAAAAACATTGACTTAGAAACTGGCATTATCAAAATTGTTGAAAGCAAAGGACACAAAGATCGTTATGTAACCCTTGCTCCCGATGTGTTGGAGCTATGTTCCAAATACCACAGTTTAGTATCAGAACAGTTTCCATCTCGAGATTATTTTTTCCCGAATCGTGACGGAACAGGTTGCTACCACAGAAGCGGATTGAAACACACATTCCGCAGATGCATTAAACTTGCCGGATTGAAAACCTATAATGGTAATTGCCCAAGAATGTATGACTTTAGGCATACTTTTGCCACGAATCGTATGAATCTTTGGGTAAAGGAAGGCAAGGATGTAAATGTATTATTGCCATATTTAAGTGCTTATATGGGACATGTCCAGTTTTCGGATACTGCATATTACATACATTTAATTCCCGATTTTTTCTCACACGTTCCAAATTATAACGTGTCGAAATATGAAAACGCCTTACCGGAGATTGAAAAATGAATATAAAAGACCCTACGTTTTTTGAAGCAATACGTGATTTTATTAACATATATTTGCCTAAGCAACGGCTTTGTAGTCCATGTACGGTGAAGTCCTATGATTTGACTTTGAATTTGTTTCTTTTATTTTTGAAACAGAAAAAAAAGCTTCGCTATAAAGATATGTCGTTTGAAAATCTGAATTATCAAACTGTCTGTGGCTTTCTTGACTGGTTAAACATAGAGCGCAATTGTGGGGCAAATACACAAAATCACCACCTTATGGTTATTCGCTCTTTTTCAAAATATGCGTCTATTCTTAGCGTTTCGTATATTTCGGCTGAAATGGAAATAGAAAAAATCCATAGGAAAAAAGTTCCACCCAAAATTGTTAGACATTTTTCATTACGGATTTTAAAAGCTATCCTTGCGGAGCCAGACAAAACAAAATCCAATGGATACAGGGATTGTGTCTTCATGAGCCTAATGTATGACTCTGCCGCCCGATGTCAAGAAATGCTTGATTTGCAGATAGAGAATCTCAGATTGAATTGTAACTCACCAGTAATATACATTACCGGCAAAGGCGGAAAAACTCGTCCGATACCCCTTATGCCCAAGACGGCTTTATTGCTGAAAACATATTTAACGAGATGTCACCCTGTTGAAAACCGTAAAGACAATGACTTTGTCTTTTTTACAATTCGTAGTAAAGAACGCGTTCGAATGTCTGAATCGAATGTTGGCGCTTTCGTAAAACGTTATGGGCAACAGGCCAAACAGAATCATCCAGAATTAAATATTCCCGATATAATTTATCCACACATGTTTAGACATTCAAGAGCAATGCATATTTATGCTGATGGAATACACTTGCATTATATATCCGAGTTTTTGGGCCATGAACACCTATCATCGACTCAAATATATGCACATTCTGATTCAGAAATGAAACGTGCAATGTTGGCAAAGGTACGCCGTTTAGATCCGGACGATGGTGATTTATCATTCGATCTGAATGATGATCAAACCATTAAGAAGCTTTATGGCCTCCGATATTAAAATAGTTATCCTGAATTTTTTGTTCTGAATTGCTCTGTTACCAGTTCAATATGCTACGCTGTCACAGAGTAATTCAGGATAACCTAAAATTGCGGATAAGCTTGGCCAAAGGGGCCGGGCCAAAAATCAAGGAGGTTAGTTATGGTTAAATCAAACCGTCAAAATCGCAAAGTCAACAGGAAAAAAAGTAATGAAGTTCCTGACAACAGGAAAAAAGTTACTCATGAAGATTCCAAGTCTGAAAACATTCAAAAAGAGGATATTAAAATGTCTGAAAATCAAAAGACCTCATTCGTCGCAGTTGAAACCATCAAATGCGAACTCGACCGCAAAACTACTGAACAGGAAATTGCAGAAAGAGCCGAAAGCATCAAAAACGTAGGGCTCATTCATTCGGTAAAAATCCAACCCGTCGAAGATAAAAAATTCAAATATCAGGTTGTGGCCGGAAGAAAAAGTTTTTTGGCTCTGACCACCATTCTCAATAAAACCGAACTCGTTATCGGCGGGAAATCTCCCGAACTGACGATTATTGACGGCGACGCCGATTTAATCGCCTTTGCCGAAAATCACGAAAGGGTAAACCTCACTCTTTGGGAAGAAGTTGAAAAGCTTGAAAACCTGAAAGACAAATATAAAACGGTTGGCGACTTGGCAAACGCTCTCGGTAAAAAGCCGCAATGGGTTGCA
>JBAYCO010000194.1:0-7401 GCA_041668685.1 Victivallaceae bacterium
CATGAAATGGAGCGGCTTTATGCCGATTTTGCGCCTTGACGGCTGACCGTGACGAAATATTAACGTCGATTTACCTCCCTCTTACCTTTTTTCATACGTTTTCATTCTACTTTTGACAGAACCCAGAACAGTGTCCAGATAGCCGCCGTTCGGGGTTCCCACAATCAGCAGCTTATCGATTTTTTTGCCTCCGTCCCAGTTCGGTTCAGGAATAGAACCGTCTGCCGGGAGATCGCTTTTGCCGTAACGCAAATAATAACGGCTCAGGAGCCCGCCCATGGAATGCGCGATGACATCGAAGCGGACGTCATAATTCTTTATACCGTAAACGTCGTAATACTGCTTTTGCATATAGGCTCTTTTCTCATTGATAAACTTGTCGAGCTGCGCGGCGTTATACGGCAGATCCCGGCGCCAGTCGTAAGCGAAAAGAAAAAGATTTTTGATTTTTTTGCCTTTGGGGAGAGGTTCGTTTTCAACGCAGTAACCGGCTTGTTCGGTAAGTATCCTGATCATACTGCTGTAACCGCTTATCGGAACCTTTATTCCAGCGACCCGCACCTTGGCGTCCTCCATCATGCCGTCAACTACGGCTCCGCCCTTCAGATCCTTAAGCGCTTTGCCCGAAATCATCGGAACCGCAAGGTTTCTGGCTCTTTCCGGCGGGAACGGCGTGAATTCATCGGACAGCTTGAAATATCCCCAGACATTTTCTTTGGTCTTCGGGTCAATTAATTTCGCGCCGAGGAAACCGTGCACTATAATTACCGGGTTGCGGCCGATTCCTTCATAATCAGCTATTTCCGCCGCCAGTTTACCGTAAATAGGTTTTTTATATTCCTGAAACGACTGGTAGGAACCGGTCGGCGACGAGCATCCGGCGATAAAGGTAATAACCGCGGCGGCGGTAAAAAGGCGGAAGAGTTTAGTTTGAGACATACTCTTTTCTCCATAATTTAGCGAATTAATGTTTTAGCTGCCATTTAAAAATAACGCCGCTGAAAATGAATGTCAATAAAGTTCCGGAAATAAAATAATTTTGCTTCCGCTTGTTGAATATTTATACGGGTTAAGATATAGTTCAAAAAATGGAGAATGACTAATGAGTGTACTGGTAATAGTTTCTATTTTACTCGTTGTTGTTGTTGCGATAGTAGCGGCATGGATCACATCGGAATACACGGATAATAAGGTCTGGGTTCGGATTTGCCTGGGATCACTGGCGATACTGTGTTGCTGGAGTATTGGCGTTATCGCCGCCCAGATTGTAAGGCTGAACTACAATATCTGGTACAGCGACGCGACCAAAAAACTGCTTGCCGCGACTCTTGACCGGTTGGAAAACGGCGAACAGAAAGTCGCAATCGAAAAACTCAAAGATCTTCATTCTCAGTTACAAGCGACTTATGAACGCAAAGGAAATTATGACGAACTTGTCCGGGAAACCGTAAAAGAAATGAATAAAGCGCGAATTATCGGGGTTATTCTGCCTGCGAAAGCTGATCGTAATATTCATCTGGATGCCGGAAAACCGGAAGGGTTCTGGCAGCCTTCGGAAAATATCATTAAAAAGGCCGAACCGGAAATTCTGGAGTTCATAAAAAACGATAGTCCCGGAATCTTTAAAAATATAATCCAATACAGATGTCAATATATCGGGATAATGATCAAAGGGAAAAAACGCATATACTGCAATTTTTTCCGGAGCGAACACAAAGCCGGCTGGAAAGAAAATATGGTAAGCGTTGACGATGGAGGCGATGATTTTTTTCATCTGGAATATGATGTGGAAACCGGAAAATGCCTGAATCTGGAAGTAAACGGAAACGCCTGAAAACATGGGAAATTGCCACGGAAACGTTCATCGCCAAAGCATGATCCACTGCCTGTTTATGGCACAGCTTGGGTTGCGAAAAATCTGATTGTTTATTCCTTGTCGGTTTCGCCCTTTTTTCCCATTTGCTCCAGTTTTTTGGCAATGGCATTCAGGCGGAATTCAATTGAATTCAGTATCCAGAACTGAAAATGCTCCACTTTGGTTTGTTTATGGATCATCCAGATTATCTTGACGGAAACCAGCAGTACCCCGATTTCAATGGACAGCAAAGGAGTAAGGTAAGGTATTTTAAATTCCCAGAAATGGCGCAGGATATCAGCTAAAAAAATGGCGCACAGAAGAAAAACGAAAACGCCGTTGAGAATGCGTTCCCGGAGATCGTAGCCGGCGCCGCCGATTGCGCCGATGATTTTCCGGATTTGTTCTTTTTCTTTGCGGTAGTCTTCAAGTTCCTTGCGTAACGCTTCGATCTCCTGTTGCTTTTCCATCATTTTAATCCTGCTGTAGTTATCCAATTGACCTGGCAGTCTGTCGGACTGAGGGCTTCGTGACGAGAAAATCATCCGGCAAAGTCGGGGATTTTTCGCAGTAGAAGGCATAAGTCCGACAGGCTGCAAGTTTACTATAATCGGAATACCGGGAAAAACAAGCAATTTTTTTTACGTCAAAAAATAAACTTGATTTTAACAGGAATTTGTTATTTAGACAGGATTGACAGGATAATACAGGATAAAAAAGGGGTTTTAGTAGCGCCGTGTCTCGATGAGACCGGCGACATGCAACGTTGACAGGCCATATAATGTTGCTCTTTGCCGCTTTCATCGAAAGCCGGCCTACTGAAAATTCCCGGCGGAACCGGTTAAGTTCACCATACAGGAATTTGTTATTTTGACAGGATTAACAGGATAATACAGGATAAAATAAAATCTTGTTAATCCTGTTAATCCTGTCTAAAAAAAGTCCCGCCAAAGCCAAGTTGGGGAATGCGGGGGGCTCTTTTGGATGAAGCCTATTTGTTTCCTTTTGCTCGGTTGTGTGTTTTGCAAAGCATCTGACAGTTTTTTATGTCAGTTGTTCCACCTTTGCTCCAAGCAGTTACATGGTCAGCATCCATTTCATTCAATTTCCAAATCTTACTTTTGTTCGAATCATGACCTATTGAACACAGCGGACAATTTGATTTACCTTCTTCCTCAGCGTCTTTAGTTTGCTTCGAGTAAACAGATTTTTTGGTTGCCTCATCAAAAAATCGTACATCAAGCAATTTGGTATCTTTAGAACCGCCAAGAATGTATTCAAAAATACCTTTTCGATTTTTTATGTACGTATCGCTATAGAGTTTTTGTACTCCTGCTGATACATCTTTCGGGTCATAAGCTTTTTTATGATACGTTTCATAAAGCCGTCCCCATTCAAGTCCGCACATCTCGCTTTCAACATCAATAAATACAGCCGAAACCCAATCTATGACACTTATAAAATAAGTTTTTAGTTCATTTATGTTATTGTCATAACGATGTCTACTCATGTAATCAACAATATTACCTTTGCTTACCCAGTCCATTGCTATCTTTAAAAAATCTTGTCGGTCTACACTGCCTTTTATATATGCACCCCATTTCTGTACGTTAGCATTCCGGCTGTTGCTAAACTCTGCTTTCGCAAGTGTTACAAATGGCCCGGAAAAGATAGCGTTATTTACCTCTTGGTCATTTAAGGGAGCACCAGCTATGTTTATGGTACGAAACCAGCTTTTTATCTCACTTTCTTCGCCCTCACATTCATAAATAGTAAGTTTTGTCTCTAAAATTTTGTCTTTTTTGTCTTTTGCAATACCACTAAAGTATTGTTCCATTCCGCCTTTCTCTTTGAAAGCAAACTTATTGGTAACATATCTCCCAAAGCTGGTAATACGCTGTTGGCCATCCAAAATTTCAAATTCATCATTACTGACTTTTACGAAATATATTAGTCCAAGGGGATAGCCTTTAAGCAGAGAATCAATTACGGCAACATCTTTTTTACCATCGGCATAGATGTAGTTACGCTGATATTCCGGTTGAATGGTAAGCTTCCCTGCAAGTCCAAACAGCCCTTTACCTTCAAGCTCATTATATACAAAACCTTCGCATATATCCTTAACCATAATATCTGTTCTTAGGGTTGTTTTCATTGTGCTCAATCTCTTATTTTTTTATGTTTTATTAAAAGTCTTTTATAAACATTTACACCGTTTACAGAGACCGACATACTAATATCCTTGCTCCAGCCATCTGGTCTACCATAATCATAAGAGCAACCAATGATTTCAAACTGATCAGGGTTGTACTTATCCAAAAAGGTAACTGGCACTCCCATTACGCCATCATAATCACTAGGGATAGCATCAGTATAAGGAACCTCAATTGCATCGTAATTATCATATTTTTTATATTCTTTTCCCTTAATATTATTATGGGAGCTGAACTTAATATTATCTTTCATTGTCATTAATGGTAATGGTTGATGTCTCTTACCATGATCCAAGTTAGTAAACCAAAGGCAGTTATTGGTAGCAACTATTCGGTTTCCTTCCGCATCAACTCGTGCTTCCGTTCCATACAGCTCATACGACTCCGGGACAATAAAACCAGAAATCCATCTCCCCATTCCCGTACCTAGCCAAACTTTATTATCTCTGATTAAAGGGAATACTTCTTTATATGTAATGGCGTTAATATTGGCGATGATTAAGAATTTTTTATCGAAATCAACAAGCTGTTTTATATATTCTCGGAACAGACTAAATGGTGGATTAGTTATTACAATGTCGGATTGCTTTAATAAAGATATTGACTCATCACTGCGAAAATCGCCATCTCCGTCTAATGGAGTCCATTCATTGTGCTTATTTTCCTTTAGTTGTAATGCAACATCCTTCAAGCTAAATTCACCATCGCCATCTATGTCTCCAACTTCATTGATGATAAATTTGTTGGCAGTTATTTTCGGACGGCCTTTTGGTTTTGTTAGAGAATGTTCATAGTCAAACAAATCTAATTGCGTATTAGCAATAGGAGATGGCTTATAGCTGGTTGTAATAAGCTGTTTTAGTCCAATTCTTTCAAAGTTTAATACAAAATAACGGAAAAAATTACTCTCGTATGGATCATCACAATTACAATAAACAACTTTGCCTCGAAATACATCAGGATTGTATTCTAAATATGCTTCAATCTCTTTCTGAATATCAATATATTGTGTATAGAATTCGTCACTTTTTGATTTTTTAGCTTTATGTAATAATTTGTTTGTTGCATTTCTTGCCATGCTTAATTCCTCTTTCCATGTATATTAATGTATAACAAGTTATTATATAGTTTTACGATACTTCATAAAAAATTTATATTGTTGTTAAGATAATTGGTCTTTAAAACTTATCAAACTCAAAACCAGTTTTTATAATGGTTCACAATTTCAGAATTATTCCAGAAAATGCCAAAGACTTCCGGCTCTTTTTATTTTAACAGGATAATGCCGAATAAAAAAAGTGGTTTTAGTAGCGCCGTGTCTCGACGAGACCGGCGACATGCAACGTTGACAGGCCATATAATGTTGCTTTTTGCCGCTTTCATCGAAAGCCGGCCTACTGAAAATTCCCGGTGGAACCGGTTAAGTTCACAATACAGGAATTTGTTATTTTGACAGGATTGACAGGATAATACAGGATAAAATAAAATCTTGTTAATCCTGTTAATCCTGTCTAAAAAAAGTCCTGTCGTTACGATTTTCGCGATGAAAATTTTACGGCGAAAATCCATATTCTCCGGCCTGACGCCGGAATTGTTTCGGGGTCAAACCGGTATGCTTTTTGAAAATACGATGGAAATAAGCGGGATCATTGTAACCGGAATAGGCGGCGACAATTTCTATACTGAACCTGGAATTTTCCAGCAGCGACTTGGCGTGATCCAGGCGGCGGAGCGTCAACAGTTCCGGGAAAGTTTTGCCGAAAGAGCTTTTCACCAACTGCGAAGTTCTCGATTCACAGAGCAGAAGCGAACGCGCGAGATCATTCAGGGAAATATTTTCCTTGAACCTGGCGTTGATGAAAGCTTCTATTTGTTCAGCTCGCGACGAACTTGAACTGTAAACAGAAGCCTTATCAGCCGAGACCAGATTATCAATATATGACGAGATCAGATTGCCTAAAGCGAAAATCTTTTTCCCTTTCTCCGCGTCAATTGCCGGAAGTTTTTTTCTGGCTGTTTTCAGCAAGGGGAGCAGGTTGGTTTTGGTTGCTTTCAGAGTGTTGCCGGGAAGGATTTTTGAACTTTGAACAAAAGGGCCGATGAACATGGCACCGGAAAGTTTCCCTTCGATAAAAAGCGGAATGACCGCTTCCGTCAAACCGTGGTGACAGTATTTTAAAAACGGTTCCGGGTTCCCGGACAATTTTTTCTGTACGCTGTTCCGGTCGAAAGCTATGCAGGCGGCGGTAAGTTCCGGCAGTTTGTATTTCAAGGTTGTGCAGAACGGGTTCAGGTGGTAATACGGAAGCTCCGGAAGATAATGCCGCAATTGTCCCGAATAGTCATGCACGGCGGTAAAACAATTGAAAGTTGTTTCCAGAGCCTTTACCGCCGTCAAAAGTATTCTTTTATTGTGTTCAAAATCTTTCATATATAGAAAAATACATTATAATTATAGAAAAATCCATAAAAAATCAGCAAAAATGGAATTATTTTATTTATAAACAAAAATAAACGGCAGGCATTATCATGAATACAGAAACAATAGATTATTCCGTAAAACAAGAAATTCCGGTAAACATACAGGCCGAAGTGATCGTGATCGGCGGCGGCCCCGGCGGTATCGGCGCCGCGGTGGCGGCGGCGCGTAACGGGGCCGACACCGTATTGATCGAACGTTACGGCTATCCTGGCGGTATGGCTTCGGCGGGAGAGGTATTTCCGTTTATGTCGAATCACCTTAACGGCAAAACCCTGGACAAACCGGTTTACGCTGACTGGGTAAACGCCATGCGCAAATATTCCCCTGACAATAACAGCGAAAGAGATGAAGAAGTCAAAACTTCGCGCGGTTGTTATTCCAAGGATGAAGCAATGCTGGCGGCGGAGGATATCTGCCTCGAAGCCGGAGTGCGGCTTGTTTATCATCATAATCTGTTTGATGTTGTAGTCAAGAACGGAAAAATAGAAGCGGTTGTTTTGTTTTCCAAGTCCGGGCTTACCGCGGCGAAAGCTGAAATTTTTATTGACTGTTCCGGTGACGCCGATCTGGCGTTTAAAGCCGGGTGTGAATACGAATACGGCAATGATGAAGCGTTATGTCAGCCCATGACTTTATGTTTCAAGGTTGCCGGAGTGGACGCGGATCGCCTGCCTGAACGCTCGGAAATAAACAGACTTTATGATGAAGCCAAAGCCAAGGGCGAAATCCAGTGTCCGCGTGAAAACGTTTTGTGGTTTTTAACGCCGCAGAAAGACATAATCCATTTCAATACCACCCGCGTTATCAGGAAAAGCGCGGTTGACGGCCTTGAGCTTTCGGAAGCCGAGATC
>JBAYCO010000195.1:0-7396 GCA_041668685.1 Victivallaceae bacterium
CGTTTACGGATTTTTTTCAGGCGTGCGCGGCGGTCGGCTTGAAGCTGTGGGTTAACTGCGATCTGGCCGATCATCGTTTCCGGCATGTTTCACTGGCGGCGCGCCCGGTTGCCGCTGACGAACTTAGCGCTTTCATGCGGGGAGCCCCGGTAAATTGTTATGTCTTACAGGGAATATGTCCACAGAACATTATGATGCTGTCAAAACAATTCAGTAATGACCAACGCTTCCGGTTTGAATTTTCGCGTTTAACGGACAGCCAGACCGCCATACAGGATATTTTATCCGGATTCGGAGAAAAGCGTTTGGTTGCGGGAAGCGAGTTCCCATTCCGCCACATAAAGGAAACCAGATATGTCATCCGGGAAAGGAAACCGGCTGTACAATCCGGAAATTGTAAAAGTAATAAAGAGAATTTGAATTATGGCAAGTTTGATTATTGCAATGTATAATAAAAAAAGGAACTTAATTATGGTAAATCCGGTTAAAATGCATATAACAAATAAGGAGTCGTCAACATGAAAACACGAATTTTCACACTCATCGAATTGCTCGTTGTGATCGCGATCATTGCAATCCTCGCTTCGATGCTGCTGCCCGCATTGAATAAAGCCAGGGAAAAAGCTAGGCAGAATAATTGTAGCGCCAATTTGAAACAGATCGGTACGGCAATGTTTATGTATACAAACGATTATGATATGCTTCCTACCGTATTATATGCAAGTCGAGCTACCGTACCCCAATCGTCTTGGTGTTATCAGTTGAGTATTTTTCTCAATTATACTTGGAGGAATAACAGCACGTATCCGGAAAAAGGTTCTGCTGTCTTTTACTGTCCATCGGCCATAAAAGAAAGCTATTATGTTACGCACGATGGGGAAAATATACGGGAGGATTATCTTTTAAGTTATGGTTATAATTATTATCAATACCGGTTTGATAGTTCAGTTTCAAGGAAAATCAAAAACCCTTCTTCATATCTTTTGGTTGCCGATTTAGAGGATTCTGTTAATACAGGCTGTTTTCCCGGTTGTAATATATCCAGTTCTGTTGCGACCAGGCTGGGAATGGTAAATAGTTTTAATGAATCAAATTACTACTGGGCATTCCGGCATTCATCGGCTATTAACATGTTATTAGCTGACGGACATGTACAAGGAACAACCACGCAAATTAACGGTATCCCTCACGGAATGTATCTTTATGAAGGAGGAACTTTCTATTAATATGTGTAAGTCGTAAACTTTTAGTATTTAACTTCATGAATGCAAAATTTTTTTAACAATAATAAAATCAGCGGGAGACAAAGTTGTTCATAAATAAAAACTCGAGAAAGAAATTTTTGTTCTAAAACAGGAATGCGTTATGAAAATGATTGGTAAAATATACTACGGAAATATTTGCTGTTTAATACTGGCTGTATTACTATCGGGAGTCAACGTTAAAAGTGAAAATATAACAAATAAAAAAATAAAAATGATATATTATTCCCCTTACGGTAGGAATGATATGACGTTGACCGAAATGCAATTTGCTGGAATTAATGCTCTTTCTCACGTACCATACGAAAAAGATTTCATCAAGGCGGCCAACTCATACGGAGTAAGGGTATTACCTTATGTATCATTGTATAAGGTGGCAAATTCGGAAGTCGATCCTTCATTGTTAAGGCATCCATTTTGGCGGGAATTGGATGGAGGAAAGCATTCGGAATGGTTTCTTATTGATGAAAAAGGACAGATAAAGCGCCCGTTTTTATCGAAAAGCTATTGTGCCGGAATAGAACAATCATGCTGTAATCATAAAAGTATCATCAACGCTTACCTAAAAGGTGTTAAAAATATTATGAATTTGGGCTGTGGAGGAATTTTTATTGATAATATTCATCCCACAGCTTATTGCTATGGGCAAAAACTTGGATTGCATAAACACGACTGGCCGGAGAAAAATAACGCAGAATGTTTTAAGACAGCCCTGCAAGCAGTGTGCAAGGAAGTAAAAAAATACGGAAAAGATAAACTGTGCGTAATCAATCCGGGAACGGCAAGTGACCAGTGGAAGAACTATGGTGATGCGCAAATGGTAGAGAATTTTATTTATCAATCGCATTTTCAAGTGGAATTGAACCGGGGAAATTTTCGGTGCCGTCCTTATTGGAACAAGTTTAAATCGACTTATAACGATTTCCATTCCATTCAAACCCAAAATGACGTTCTCGCCTATACGCTATTATCAGATCCTTGTTCTGCCGATGAAAGCGCTTTTTTCTCCTTTGTGTTCGCAAAACTAATGAATATATCCTGGAGTGCAACTTCCGAATTATGGTTAGGAGCATGGACCAATGTATATTCCAGAAGAGATATTATCAGAAGGTTGCTGCGGGCAGAATATCTTGGAAATGTTCGGGGAGAACCTGTAATTAAAAGTGATTACGGCTATCGTTTGTTTGAAAGAGGGACTGTGATTATAAATCCTACCGGTAAAAAACTAACGTTGACAATACCGGCAGGACTATTAAAATCTCCTGCCGAACTTTTCTCTGGACAGGAACTGGAGAAGAAAAACGGCAATGTAACGATTGTCATGCCGCCTCAGACTGGAAGAGTTATTTTAACCAAAGAAGCCGTTTTGAAAAACTTTCTGACGGAAATAAAAGCGGAATTGCTAGCGAGCCGGCAATATATTGAAGATAACCTTAACCGTCTGAAAAACCAGAAATTCAAAAATAGCAAAATGAATTTATTGATTGAACTGGAAGCAAAAGTCGATTCCATGCTTAAAAATATAAATAACTTGACGCCTGAAAATATTGATGATCTTAGCCTGGCAATTACGGCCCTAAAACCAAACAATTTTATTGAGGAATCAAGTAATTACATCAGGAAAAATTATCATAAACTGGACCAAGCGAAACTGGAAGAATTATTGCAAAAATCAATCAAAATTCATCCTCGTTTGGAAACCTACATGAATTCACGGGAAGGGCGAATGATAATCCGTACGGCTGGCGTAGCATATATCTTGCCCTATTATACAACCGGTTATCATACTCCTTACGAACCGTCTGCAATAATGGAATACGGAAATGACACATTTTGGAATCTTCTCTCCGGGCCAATTCCTAGGGCCGGGGCCAGCAAAGAAGAATGGATTGGTTATAGGGATTCAATGAAAGCAAAATTGTATATTAAGAGAACTCCTGAAATGCAGACCATTAAAGACGATTGGTTAAGTACTTCTGGACTTAGAAGCATCAAAGTAATTAAAGATAATTTGTCCTGCAAGATAATTGAAGGAATCATGGGATTATACGGGACAAAAAGCAAAAAAACAGTTAAAGATTTTTATTTGCAGATACTTACAAAAGTAGAGAAAGGTTCTCCTTTCCTGCAACTCAAATTAACGGTCGTGAAACAAGATGGTAAAAATTTCCGAAAATTAAAAGGAGCTTCGCTTGAGTTTAAACTACACCATAAGCTTCAATTCAGCAATTCTGGAGGAACAATTAGAAATCATCAACTCCAGAGCGCAGATTGGTTCTTCCTGTGTGATAATGAAAGCAGTTTGACTGGAACTTTACTATTTGGAAATCCAAGAGTTGAGCTTAAAAACGGATATGTTGTGAGCAATAATGGCGAACTCAATTTCAGAATAGCTCCGGTTTCAGGAGATGAATATTATTTCTTAAAAGAACGTTTTCGAAACATAAAACTATATACAAGTTTGACAGCTCAGCTTATGCATAATTGTCGGCTTAAAATTGAAGTACCGGCGGCAGCAGTTCCCGGCGAAAAATTGCCGATAGACGTTTCCCTGACTGGACTTCCACAAAGTGCAATCAAACGGATTGACTATTCCGTTAACGGAGAAGTTGCCTCCATAACCGAGGAAAAAACGATACCATTGCAAATTAAGAAAAGAAAACAAGCTTCGGCTTTGTTAAATGTGAGTTATTCGTCCGACAAATTAGCTGGTTTTAAGAAAGACGATATTATATATATATCATGTTCCGCCCTGGTAACAATGGTAAACGGGAAGCGATTTGTATTACAGAATTTCAAAATGCTTCGAATAAAAGAACCCTTTAAGGTTGATTTTGTCCAAACCGGGCCTTCAGGAAAGACTGGAAGCCTATTAGCAGTCGCAGTTGACAACAGGTCCGTTAATTCTATAATCGGCGAATGGCAGATTAATGCTACGGATAAGATTAAACTTAAGCCAAATAATTTCGAATTAAACGCCAAATCTGCAAAAACATTTTTGTTCAATGCTGTAGCTCCTGACTCCATGTTGAATAAGGCAATACCATGTAGATTTTTAATAAAAGCTAATGGCAAAGTGCAGAAAGACTTTAAATTCGATATAAAATTTTCTCCAATGATTCATGTTCCATACTTTGCGCATGTCCCTAAGTTAGATGGAGATTTGTCGGAGAAGATCTGGAAAGAAGCAGCGCTTGCAACGTCCTTTGGTAATTATGCTAATGGTACTTACGCATCACCGAATACTCAGGTATTCATCGGTTACGGAAAAAGCGCTTTGTATGTCGGATTTCGTTGCTATGATCCAGATATGAAACAACTTGTTTCGCAGGCAATTCCAGACAGGAATGGTTTTTCATCCCAGGCCACCCGAGATGATAGCATAGAGATTTATCTGAGGCCAGATACGAAAAATACAGAATATTATCAACTGGTTGTTTCTGCCGCCGGCATCCGTAAAAGTCCGAAAATATGGAGATGGAGCGTAAAGACTAAACACTTCAAGGACTATTGGCAAGCTGAAATAAGTATTCCATATAGCACCATTAAGAGCTCTTTCCCCAAGAAAGATGAAGTATGGGGTATCAATTTCTGTCGTAATTTTCGCGGGAATATTGATTTTAGTTCATGGTCAATTACTTATGGGGAATATGGTAGACCTAATTTTTTTGGTTGGGCTATATTCTAAAAATAGGTGTTGTTATCAATCATATAGCCAGTTGCAAAACAAAAGTTTTGCGTAGAGCCATGCGAAATTTAAAATAGCCTGTGTTTATCAAGCACAATTAACAAGGTAGATTTGCTTTTTATGTTTGGAGATCGCAAGCCGCTTGTTCCACAATCAATAAATTTTAGCATTAAATTCATATTTTGCATAAACTTCTGAAATAAAAAATTCAGGGGAATCAGAATGATAAAAATAGGTTGCGTTAATATAGATACCTCCCATCCTGGAACCCTTGCCGCGGTAATGCGGGACAATAACTGCGATATGTATTATCACGGCGTTTACAATAACGGTTTCAGGACGGATGATGAAGTCGGTCGGTTCATGAAAAACAATAATGTGAAAATCCGCTATGTGTCATTGGAAGAAATGGCGCGGGATATAGACATTGCCTTCATTCACGACTGCAACTGGGACAAACATATAGCGCATGCCATGCCGTTCCTGGAAGCCGGGAAACCGGTATTTATCGACAAACCGCCGGCCGGTAATCTGAATGATTGTTTCAGGCTGGAAGAACTCGAAAAAGGGGGAGCCGCAATTCTCGGCAGTTCTTCGGTCAGATACGCGGTTGAACTTGAAACCCTGAAAAGAACAATTACGGAAAACCATGAGCGGATCGCAAGCATATTCGCCGCGGCGGGGGTTGACGAATTCAATTACGGTGTTCATCTGATGGAAGGGGTGCACGGCCTGTTGGGGATGGGGGTCTATTCGACAACATATCTCGGCGTATCAAGAAATGGAAATAACCCGGCGGAACAGTATCTGGTAAAGTGGAATAACGGCGTACAAGTTATTTATCAGGTTCAGTTGAATGTGTGGCAACCGTTTAATTTTATTGTTACAACTGATAAAAACATTTATTATGTCAGGATAGATTCCAAAATGCTTTATCCGGCGCTGATAAAAAGAATTGAAGCGTTTATGAAAGAAAATAAACCTATGGCTCCGGTTAACGCGCTCACCGAAACAATAAAAATTTATCTTGCCGGGAAAAGATCACGCGAGTCAAAGGGACAGGAAATTACCCTTGAAAGCTTATCTGTTGAAGAGCGCGGGTTTGACGGGTACGCTTTTGAAAAGAAATACGCGTTTTCTTAATGTTCTGTAATGTTCAATTGGTATAAATTAACCTTTTCCCTGGAGTTTGTCGGTATAGGTTGCAATTTTCGTGCTTCGCGGCTTGAAAAGTTTTCCTGAGTCGGGTATTAATAATAGCATAAACCAGGCTGGGAATCGACATAATGCGTTTTAAGAATTTTACAATCTTATGTATCATCTGGGGAATTTCAATTGCGGCGCAGGCGGAAGTCTATACTTTGCGCTCCAAAGGAAAATCTTCAGGACGGGATCTGGATACTTTCCTTCCAGGCGTTTCGCTTATAAATGAACCCGTTTTTATCAACGGGGCAAAAGCCGAACTCAAACTCAGCCTGGTGAAAATTCCCATATCCGAAATACTTACTCTTATCAAAAAACTCTTCCCGGACGCACGATTGGCCGCCGGAGGCGGCTCGCTCCTGGTCAAGCAGAAACTTCCCGACGGCAGACATAAACGCCTGCTGCTGATTTGCTTCGGCAAGTTTTGCCCGGTACTGCAAATCAGCATGACCGTTCCGCCCCGTCTGCCCAAACCTTCACAATGGCCGGAAAACCTGGCGATAAGTTCAGACGGAATACCTTTGCGTTATATGTATTTTCCCCGGCGCGAATCCTGGTACGGCACGTTCAAGACCGCAATGGAACCGGCTCCGGCCCTGCACGAAATAAGAAACTCATTGACGGCCCAGGGCTGGGCTCCGATAAGCGGAGAATCCTCATCCCGGCAGCAAGGCAGAGGCGAGATTTTCATGAGAAAAAAACCGCTGTCGCTGATGTTGATAAATTTTTCCGACGATGGTATCGCCACGGTTTTCTCCCGCCGCGAAAAATAGACTTTTTCCAGAACCATCCCATAGAAAATCGGGAGATACGAAATTTGTGGAGGGCGAGCGTCCCCGTGAGCCGAGCACGAAAAACGCGGACTAAATGAGATAGTTAGCGCATATGGGCGTAAGCCCGTGGAAAATGTGTCGCTGTCCAGTTGAGCTCCATAGGAGCGGCTAATCAAAACCGGCATCAGTCGCTCCTGCGGAGCTTGGGTATTTGACGGTCTTTCCCCGGCTCACGCCCATGGCTACTATATAATCATCCCTTTGGGATTCAATTCTTTACTTATTCCGCATAAATTAATGGTGCAGGAATTTTATATAAGCGTAAGCGTCATATCTGGTACATCTTTTTATTGATCGGAGTTACTGCTATCTTCTGTTAAATTAAAAACAGGAGATGTCAGCCATGGGCAAAGCAGCCAGAAGAAACTGGAAACGAGTCGTTGAACTCTGGCAGGAAAGCGGACTTTCAA
>JBAYCO010000196.1:0-7362 GCA_041668685.1 Victivallaceae bacterium
CGTTTTCGTCAATTCTGATAATTTCCCGTTCCGGCAAAAGACGCCAGCCGCATTTCGCATAGACTTTTTCCAATTGCGGTACACAGTACAGCAATCCCGCATCGAAATTCCGCTTTCCCGCGTTATTTATGATTTTTAAATTCAGCTATTTTTTTCTATTCAAAAACTTACATTAAATTGATAATTGCCCGGTTCTATGTTTTTTACCGCGCCATTGGGAAGATTAACCGTTGCCATTGTTTTATCAGGGATTTTAACTTCAAGTTTAAACGCGTTATTATGCTTTTCCCATGCCACGGCAATTTCCCCATATGGAGAATCGTATTCCGCTTTTACCCATCCAAGCCCGGAAACCGGCTGCGGCTGAATAATGATATGCTTGAACCCGGGATTTTCAGGATCCGGCTTGATTCCTGCTAAATACTGGTAGAACCAGGCGCTAATGTCGCCAAACATAATTTGATTGCGCGAAAGATTACCTTCCCAGTCTTCCCATAAAGTCGTGGCTCCTTGGCGCAGCCAATTCACCCATCCCGGAAATTCCGGTTGGGTAATCATCTGATAAGCCAGTTCAATGTGACCGTTTTCCGCCAAGACTCTGGGAACATATTTAGCGCCCAAAATCCCGCAGTCGGGTTTGGCGCCGTTGGCTTTTACCGTCTCGACAAGTTTCCGAACGACGGCGGCTTTTTCCGAGTCTTTCGCCAATCCTTGATAAAGCGCGCAGGCCAAGGCGGTTTGTTCGCCTTGAGCATAGATGCCGTCACCTTGGTAAAAACGCCGGTTGAAAGCGGTTTTGATGTCCGCGGCAAGCTTGACATAATGTTCCTGATCTTCTCTTCTTCCAATCATGCCGGCAAATTTTGCCAGCAGCAGGCTGTCAATATAATAATATCCGGTAGACGTCAAGGCTGGCGGCGCAATCCGTTTTGCATCGACATGGCACCAATCGCCAAGCCCGAAGGAAACAATGTTATCATCGGCCATATAAGTACAGTAATCAACATATTTTCTCATGGTTTCATAATGCTTTTCGATCGCCGAGCCATCTCCGGTATAAAGATAAATGTACCATGGGATAAGAATTACGGCGCTGTCCCACGCGGGGCCGCTGCCCCAGTTGTATCCCCAGCCGCAACTTGGAACAATACCGGGAAGTTGGCCACTCGGACGCTGAACGTCGGGGAAGTTGTCTAGCCATTGCGAATATGAGCTGGCCGCATTGAAATTCATCAGGCCGGTTTCCGTAATAAGCTGAGCGTCTCCGGTCCAGCCGTTTTTTTCGCGATGCGGATCGTCGGTCGGAATTCCCACAAAATTATTAGTATATGACCAGACCGTACATTGCTGAAGGCGATTGACAACCTCATTTGAACATGAAAATTGTCCGATTTGGTCAAACGCCGTATGAACAACTCGCGCTTCAATGTTTTTTATTTGGACATTGCCATTTATACTCATCTGAATATATTGGAAGCCATGATAAGCAAAGCTTGGTTCCCATATTTCGACGCCTTTGCCTTTTAGGATGTAACGATCCGTTTGAAAATTATTCTTATCGAAAATGAATTTAGAAATGTGTTCCTGATCAACACAACGGTCAGGTGTCAGGCGTTCCCCATAACGGATAGTAATTTCAGTTCCGGCATCACCGGAAACCGTTAGTCTGATCCATCCGGCCAGATTCTGTCCGAAGTCGTATATCGCATCTTTACAGGGAACGGTCCATTGCTTGATTGCAGGCAGAGTTTTCATGACTTTACACGAAGGCATGGCCTGTTCTTCAAGAATTCCTCCCGGTGGCGCTACTCTCAATGCATCAGCCCATGACGAATCATCATAGTCTGGCGTAAGCCAGCCGCCCAGTTCTTTGCGGGCATCGTAGGTTTCACCGTTACGCAGACCATCGAAAACAATCGGCCCGGAACTAACTTTCCAGGATTCATCACTTATCAGCACAATTTGATCGTCCGCTTTCATTTGTAACAATAACTTAGGATAATCGCGCCAGGAAGCTTTATCAAAATGCCAAACTTCCGGAGTATGACAGTTGTACCAGCCGTTACCTAGGATTACTCCGATTACATTTTCCCCCGCGACCAGATATTCCGTAACGTCGTAAACAACATAGCTAATCCGTTTGTCATATTGGGTTACAACCGGGTTAAGTACATGATCACCGACTTTGCGGCCGTTAAGATAAAGTTCATAATAACCCAGCCCGCAAATATACACATTGACCTTAGCGTTCAAGTCATCCCACGTGAATATTTTTCTAAAAAAAGGCGCCGGCATTACTTCTCCTCGCCAGTCAACAAGGTATCCCCTTCCTATCCATTTACTGTGCAATATATTTTTTGAATCCATAATAATCTGTTTCCTTCTCTGTCGTCCTTTGCCAAGTCGGATAACGATATATTCCTGACCATTTTCTAAAAACTTTCTTTTCCAAGATAATAATTCCCTTGGCAATTTCATTTAAATGCCAAGCGTTGTAGCATTATTGGTATCAAAAAATCAAATAATCGACAACTCCCATGCTTCTGTCATCCTCTTTTAAGCCACTTTCACAATAATCGGTTATTTTCTGCCGATAATCTGTATCCTGAATCCGTGAAAGGATTTACGGATTCAGAATTAAAACTATTTTTCACGTTTTGTGTTATACTCAGCAACGATTTTGCCCACCATCCGGATACGCTCAAGATCACCGGTGGACGAAATTTCATCCGAAATTCCCAATACCAGCTTAGGTGCAAACAATTCGATAATTCTCCGGGCGCAATGTTCGAGAGTTTCCAGCGAGAAAGTGGGATCAAAATAGATTGCCGGTATCCCGTCCAGTACGTACATCGAATCGCCCAACGCTTCACGGATTTCCTCAAGCGACACATCTCCCTGGGGTCTGGGGGTAATTGCTTCAATCCCATCAAGTCCGGTTTCCCGAGCATAAGGCAGTAGCGGATGACAATCTCCGTCCCAATGTGAATGCACAAATTTGCCGGCGGAATGCAGTCTTTCGCAACGATGCCGGCACTCCGGTAAATGATATTTTATGAACAGGTCCGGAGAAAGTGTTCCGGAATGCACATTTTCTCCAAAATTTATGATATTGATTGGAGAAGTATTGATTACGTCAATAAGACGGTCATGACTTTCATGCAGAGCCCGGAAATACGCTTCAACCGTATTAGGCCAGTCATATAAGGCATAAACACCTTTTTCCACTCCCATTTTTTCAATGTAAAGACTCTGAACATTCATGCGTGGCATATACATCGTCGGGGCACCAAGATCACTGACTTCCCGCATTAACTGTTCATATTTTTCCCGGTCCCATTTCCAGGTCGTATGTTCTTCACGCCAACTTGCCACTTTTAGTTCATCTTCCGATTCCACCTCCCACTTAAGATGTATAATGCCGGGATTAGTGGTTGGATGCCTATGGATCGCAAGTTGTTTTCCTACCGGTGTTTCAATTATAATTTCAGTGTCAGTGTCGTTGAGTTTACGTTCATGGCGGCGCACCGCAGCATCTTCAACTCTTACAAAACAGGCGTTAAATTGATACAGCCGCGCTGAACAACCGAGTGAACGATAGATGTCGTTCAACCCCATACCGGTATAAGGTGCCGGCAAATGTCCCTGTGCGAACAGTTTGTCATTGAACCAACAGCTAATTCGTGGTTGCCAGATAATTTTACCGCCGGAATTTCCCCAAAGCACATCGTGATGTAATCGAGAAAAGCTATCCATCATCTTCTCCTTATTTCCGGACACCTGGTTTCAATACGACAATGTTGAAATTTGACGGCGTTATCCGGCAAAGACGTTTATCTCCAAGTTCTTTGATGACAAAGTTTTTGCCGGAAAGCAAGTCGACAACGGTTTCTCCGGGAAATACGTTCCGGCTAAAATTCAATACCGCAGCAGAAGTGTTTTCCGGAAAAAAGACAAAAGCAATATCTCCATTATCGTATTTTCCCGTTTTCAAATACAAAAATGCCTCTTTTGACAGGGATGGCTCAAGTATTTGTATTTTTCGTGTTATGCCGGACGAAACGACTATTTTTTCAATAAATTTTTCAAAATCCATCTGCTTGTCTTGATAATACATATTTCCGAGATACGTTCCGCAATATATGACCTTGCCGTTACCGCAATTGTATTCGGAAATCACCGGGCCGTATTTACTCGTAGCCAGAGTTTTCTCTCCCGGAACCGACAACGGCGTAAGCCATTGTTCAATATCAAGGTTATATTTGCAACCGTCGAAGTTTACCAGTAAAGATTCGCTTTCCAGATTGCGTCTCCCCGATTCCCGCACACCACATATGCGGGAAATAAAACGTTCTTCGGGATACCGGTAAATTCCACGGCGGTCAAAAGCCCCGAATTCGGATTCGCAAAATAAAATCCCTCCATTACTGACAAATATCTCAAGCGCTTGCTCTTTATCCTGATCAAGGACTATGCATCTGGGCAAAAACAACACTTTAAGTTTATTCAAGCCGTCAAGATGCTCTTCCTCTATGAAACGGTAAGGGATGGATTTGCGGACTAGCGCCCTGGCATAGCCCATTATCGCCTCTGCAACTTTCCTGGCGGAAGCGTCCTGCGCCCAGTGAAGATAATAGGACTGAGGACTGAAAAGTATCCCAACTTCTGCATCATCCGGCTGGTATGAACGGAAAATATCATCATTTTTATCAAGTAATTTTCCGGTTGTCTTCATTGCGGAAAGTCTTTCTTCCGCCAATCCGTCATTCCCGGCAAGCCCGAAACCCGCTGACTCCCGGCCGAAAATTTCATCCCGCCAGCACCAGAACAGAAAAGTATCGGCTCCGCATGCCAATCCGTTCCATATCCAGCGTTGCTGTGATATGGCGTCAACATCGGGATAAATGTTGAATCCCAGCGAGGAACGTCCACCTTGTATTTCACTCAACCATACCTTTTTATGGCCCGCCGCCGATTTTACAAACTCTATCCGCATTCCGAAATCAGCATCATCAATGCCGTTCCATTTGGGAAAACTTGAACAGCCTATTCCGTCCAACGAATCAGCAAAATTCCAATCGTTTCCCCGGTCAATGGGGTAAAAACTATTTGATCCGGCATATAAAGGGGTTGGAGCGCCCCCGTGAACAGTCACCGGGTGAATTTTATCAATTGATTTTATTGTGTTGTAACGGTTCAGTGCGTGTTGATTTGCTCTCTGAGTTATGAAATGTTCGAACGCCATCATTTCGGTATATGTACGATTGGGCAGTTTTCCCGGCATCACATCTTCCCAACACATATAACGTCTTTGCCAAACCTTGTTCAGTCCGTCAAGACCGCCGTATTTTTTATCGAGCCATGAACGAAATTTCTGTAGCGTATAGGGACAAAAACATACAATCCCATCGGCATTGACATTCCAGCGAAGTTCGTTCCAGGCGTCCCAGCCTTTCAAATGCGCAAGTTTATGGTAACGGGATACGGTTTCTTTCAGAAAATTTTCCATCCTTTCCCATACCCCAGGATGATCTGTACAGCCGCCGGGAGTTATACCGAAATGGCACTCGCCCCGGTTGGATGATATCACCTTGTGTCCTATGTGATCGATCATTTCACTGTCCGGCACAATGCGATGAATCCAATGCGGTTGAATTTCCGCAATTGTGCTTAAAATAACATTAAGCCCATTTTTGTCGGCCAGTTCGATCAAATAGTCATAGTCGTCAAAGTTGAACTTATCCGGTTTTGCTTCAACCCATCCCCAGAGCGTCCACAACTGGACCGTATTAAGTCCTGACTCTTTTATTTTCGCAAAATCGCCTTCCCAATATTTTTTATCCGGAAATGGAGCCCGGTAATATTGCACTCCCAGATTCATTTTTCTTCCCTTATAATTATATTATGGCTTGCTGAACGAGGCATAATTGATTGATCATAATTGCCTAACTGCATTTTCCCCGTCTAAAAGTGTAAGTTTTTTTGCACCTATCAGCCAAATTGCCGGTACGTTGTTTGTTCCACCTGCCGGTTCAAGCGCCCCTATAAGCCCATTTGCTCCTGCCAGTTTTGTTAATTTCGCCTCGCAACGGGCACCACAACTTCGGCTCATTGCCTCACTGACCGGGCAACTGGACTTATTCAGCAAGCCCTATGTTAATAAAATATGTCACCAATCATTAGCTTGAAGGTTTATAATTCCTTTGTCGAATTATGAACTGATGTCAACTGCAGAAAAGCCTTGATTTTTTCAATCTGAGAAGCCACTTTTTCGCGGACTTCATACAGCTTGGGGATATTCCTGCAATAATGTTTGGGAGTTATTATAAGGGAAGAAATCAAATCCATGACCTTCACTGATTCATCCAATAAGGTTTTATTATTTCCTCTTTTTTCCAGTTCCTTTATCTGTTCCTTTAGAACACAAAAGTATTCATAATCTTCCAGTCCGTCCCGGATATTTTCAAGTCTTATAGATGGTATTTGAGTCTTATCGGGACCGGGATAATACAGACTGCCGTTGCCAGCATATCCGAGTGGCGAGCCAAAATAAAAATAATTATTATTAAAAGACGTCTGTCCCTGATTTTTGGTCACTTTCAGCCAAGCATCAGCCCCCCAGCCGCACACCCCGTCAATCTTATACTTCCAGGCCATCCAGAATAAAATACGGTGATTAACGGCAGATTCATTTATAAACCAATTAGGATAAGGATAAAGCGCTGCCTTATTTATAAACCACCATATTTTTTTCCCCTGCTTCTGTTCATTATTGTATATTGTCTGATCTCTATCCCAGTCACTTAAATTCGTTCCCCAAATTTCCTCGTTGCCAGCTATGGAGGCAGGAAATGCGCCCAATACAGTATGCACTCTTTTCAGACCTGGACATAATTTTTTTATTGCTTCAGCTGCTCGCTTGAATGCTTCATAATCGGTAGGCTGACATTCATCTATAAGATAAGCAAGCGCTTTATCAAGCCAGCCTTTTTCCCTGAGATGTTCATAAATATTTGACAGGGAATTATAGTTTTCTCGGTTATAACGCCAGAACTCATTTTTCCCAATAGCAAATTCATTCATGCCTTTTTTTAAGAGGGAAGAAGTCGCTTCATCAAACAGAGAAAAGTTAAGAGGCTTTTTATTTATATCAACTAAGCCGGGAATAACGTGAAATGTACCTGGACCTATCCGGTAGTCCAGAAGAAACGAGGCTATTTGTGAATATAATTGGTTAGGGAAAGAAATCCCATAGTATCGAGGCAAAAACCATTTAACCCTGATGGTGGCAAAGCAGGTAAGATGGTTTTGTTTGGGCAAAGAAAAATCTCTTACCTGTAAAGTTATCTTTATCTTCGTCTC
>JBAYCO010000197.1:0-7299 GCA_041668685.1 Victivallaceae bacterium
ATGATTTTCATAGAACGCGCCAACAATATCTCCTTTTAACGAACTGTAGAATTTCTTAATAGCATGAGTTTGAAGCTTGGGAATACCTTGAAGAACCTCACGGTTGTATATTTCCAGGCAATTATATGTCCATAAGAAGACCTTTTTATGATTGGAGAAATCCCTCCATTTTTTAATTTGCTCCTTTTGCCACGCAAACGACTTGTCGTCAGCGGCTATCGCAGGTCCGTAAAGCGAAAGCCCAACCACAACGTTTCCAGGCAGATTTACCGTTTGAGGAACTTTGTTGTATGGAGGATAGCAGAGGCATGTGATATACTTATCAGGATATTTCTTAGAAACTTGTCCGGCAACAGTCACAACATATCCCCAAACTAATTCGCTCCAATTAGTTGTTTTATTCCTTTTTTTAATGCAGTCTTTACAAAAACACCCGCCAAATGAATCATGGGGTAACAAAGAATAATAATCTCCGTAAGCAATACTACCGTTCCAGGCCTTAAGTCCTCGCGAAAGCGGCAGTTGACCGCCAAAGAAAGCTTCAACATCTTTACTAATTTCATCCAGCAAATCAGGATTCGAATAACAAAGATGATATCTCTTTAACTTATTGTCCCGTTTACGCGCTTTCGTCAACGCAAAATATTCAGGATGATCCGCAAAACGTTCCTTGAATTTTGCGTGCGGGGGCATATGGTTAACTGGAAAGAATTGTGATGATCTTTTGTTCCGCAGCAACCATAAATTGACCTCCGCGTTAGTTAATCCTATTTCAGGATAATCTGCAAACTCCTTGGAACCTTTCCTGCCGGAAGCAATGTGGGAATAACGAAACATAAAACAAGGTTCATTCTTTTGTTTAAGTTTGTCCGGGATTACAAGCTTTTGTTTTGCCGGAACATATTCTCCATGTTTTCCGGGGAAATACCAGCGCAAACCAATTGTCCGCTCCAAGAACTCATAAACGCCAAATAACGTTGCTCTCTCGTTCCCGAAAAGCAGAGTGCGCGGTTTTGCTGGGGAAGGATTTCTGTTGAGTCTTCCTGGGATATCAAAGTTTTTGTCATCTTTTCCGGCAATAATGAAAATATCTCCTGATCTCTTAAGAAAAAATCCATCATATTTTAAATCTTTAACAGACACGCCAAGCTCTCTCGATTCGGAAGATTCTCCCACCAGGATCATTGCTCCGGAAGCCGGCTTTTTGTCTAAAATCTTAAAAGAGGCCCCGGTACTCTTATCAAGGTAGTATTTGAGTTCAGAGGCTGCAAATTCGGCAACTTTTCCTGAATCAGGCATACATACGATAACCGCTTTGGCAATACCATTTTCCGCAAGAATAAATGGTTTTTCGACTTTAGCCCAGACATCAAAAGTTAAATAGAATAATACAGCCATCCATACAATTTTTTTTATATATAAACTCTGAGCTCTTTTAGTTAATTTTAATATTTTTTTTCGAGAGATCAAGTACATACTTTTACTCCTATGTTTATATTAGTTCCTGGCTAGATATTTTATAACCATATAAGTGTGAAATTTGGTGATTTTTACAAAGTTTTCACCGGTTTCCATATTAACGAAACCAAAAGAATCAGGCCGATACAGCTCTGTAACCCGGCAATATGCAGGTAACTCAACCGTTATATTTGCCGGATTGTCATTATCATAATTCAGTAAATGAATAAAATACTCGTTTTTATCATTTTTATATGTATCAACAGCTATTGCCGCGCCTCCATTGACTTTTATTTGGAGCTTATAAACTTTTAATAATTCAGCGGCAAACTCCTCATATCCTGCGGGCAACGGTATATTCTTTATAAAAGTCCCATGGTATTCCAGTTTATCTGAATCTATAGCTTCAGGCGTTGTGTCTAAAACAATTACATTTGGAGATTTTCCCAAAATATCTTCAGGAGTACCAGTACGAGCCAGGAAATATTCATCATATTTACACGATTTCCCGGTCAGCAGTATTTTTCCGGTTTTAGCAAAACCCACAAAATTTTTCAGTTGTTTATCACTCACCGGTAACACATTTGGAATTATTAACAGTTCAAGTCCCTTAAGCAATTCAGCTTTGTCCTCAGCAATAAAACGGAACGGAATCCTTAATTTCAAAAGAATTTGAACCACTCCATGAAGGGAAGCGAAAGCGGAACGGGAATTACTGATGCGGCTTTCCCGGTTAATATAAATACCCACCGGAGCCGTAGATTGAGCACCTTTATAAATATCCGGATTCTGTTCAATGAAATGGCTGACGGCTTCCGTGGCTCGCAAAAATTCAGGCCGTTCATATAAAGTTTTATTTTTATCTTCATCCATCCTGATGCCCCAGGTTGTACACGGCACATGTCCGCCGAAGCAAAGAGCCTCACATAAAGTCCGGGCGCATTCTTCAGGGGTTTCCGGCCAGCGGACTTTATTATCCTTTGTGTATATATGATGAGAGGGAAACACTTTAAAACCCGAGCATTCGCCGAACTTATAGATTACCGCCTGCGTCCGGACAGCATCACCAAGGAATTCAGGGAACAGTGAATTTTCAGCACATACCAAATGATGAGTCTCACCCATATCCGGCGGATAGAAGCAATTCTGGGAATCGCCATCAGCTCTACGCGTAACCGCCGGGTTGCCGCCCAGCATCGCATCCGGTTTTACAGATACGATTTTATCATGAATCAACTTAATCATTTCCTGACGCTGTCGCTGGCGAAATTTAATCATTTCCAGCCACGCCGGGTCAAAATTTCGCTGATTGTGCGGCATGGTAATATTGCTCAGGTCGGAAAAACCGAATACTTCACGAGCTTTTCCCGGAGAAAATTTTTCCGTCAGATATTCTCTGAATAATCGTTGGCATTCAGGACAGTAACAACCTTTGTAATAGTCATTATCCAGCCTGATGCCGTCCAGATCGCAGTATTTTAAGCCAAGTTCTATACCATCGAGATAGTACTGTTTGACTTTCTCGTGCGAAAAACAAAGAGCCGGACGGTCATAGGAGTACTCTCCCCTTGTGCCGTTCGCCTGTAGTTGTTCACAACCTTTCGCCCAGGGGTTTTCGATGAAGAACAGTTCTTCCTGTACAGAATGGAATTGAAAATATCCCAGAACTTTTATTCCCTCCGCATGGGCATTCTGTACCATTTTTTTAGTGAGTTTCACTTCTTCAGATTCGGCTTTCAGACCATAGCCGTAAAGAAAATGCATTTCAATCAAATTATATCCGGCATCCGCCATTTTCCGCAAAGCTTCCGGTTCATGGGTGCAATGATACCATTCGGACCATTCCGGACTGGAATGATCCACCAGGCCCAAAACATTTATCCGGTTGCGCCGGCTGTATTGTTCGGTATAATGAAACCCCATATTCATCATTTTGGGAGTCGATAAAAATTCGTTGTACATAGCTTAAGCCTTTTCTAAAGTGATGTTAAATCTATTATATGCAGGGAAGGAGAAAAGCCGTCGGTTTCTCCGAGATAGAGTTTACCTTCAAAATAACAAGATGCATGAAAGTAACAGCGGGGATAACTTGTGTTTACCCGCCCGTAATCCCTGATTTCATTATTTGCCGGGTTAAAGCTGACCAGCCGCATATGCGGATAATCCGCCCCTATCCAGATAATACCGTTTTCGTCCTCGTCCATCGAGGTAACCCTGCCGCCTTTGGCGAGCTGGGCAAGCAGCTCAAAACGCTCCTCTTTCCAATGGAATTCGAACAACAATGAATTGGCGACGGTTCCCATGAATATCCGGCCGTCCCTGGTGACAATCCATTCGTCTATCCCCTGATTGCCCGCGACTTTCGAGCCGGGGTCGCTCAAGATGATTTTATCCGAATATTCAAGTTTTTGTTTTTCAGGGTCAAATTTAAGCAGTTTCAGTGAACCGTCAGCGCGGTCGATCCAGCCGCCGTAACAAACCCCGTCCGGGGTTACCACCATATTGTGATGGGCGTAATCGCTGATATGTCCGAAATTTTTTATTTCGTTATTTTTGAAATTGACATAGAAAAAGTTATTGTCCGGTATGGTATGCCCGAAGCCGCGCTGACGTTTGGTATCGACAAGCATTGACTGTGAATAAAGATACTGCGGAAGCTTTCCGACTATTTCAGTTTTACCGTTGCCGGGATAATAGCGAACTATCCGGCCGCCGGGATCGGATTTGGTCCGGTCCCAGTTTTTCAGGTTTTTGAGACAGAAATCGGTATATTTCACGTCCGGATAACCCTGCGCCTGTTTGCGTTTGAGCATCGACTCAGGCAGTTCCTTATTGAAATAGTTGACCGTCACCGGGATTCCGTCCCAGGTAAAATGGTTGCCTTCGCCCATAACTATCGAACCGTCCGGCAGCGCTCCCATGGAATTATGGACTTTTGTGCAGTAGCCGCGTTCCTTTATCCACGGGAAAATATCTTTTTTCACTTCAATAGTCTCTCTATCTATATCATAGACGGCCAGGACGTTGGCGCCGCCGGTCAATCCCAAATAGATTTTCCGGTCAATTCTTTTCATTGAAGTTACAGCTATCGCGAGCCGGTCTTCAACATGCAATTCTTTTACATTCATTTATAGTATGTTGATTTTCTAATTATTTTTTGATTTGCTAAACTTCTACTAAAAAACTAAAGACTCTAGCTCTTTAGTTACAAGTTGTCCATTTTTATAGTTACTATAGCTTTTTGCTAAACTCATTAATTTTCCTGCCGTACAGCTTTGGCCATGTCCGTCAAGGAACCAGCCGTTAGCCAGATTTCCATGTCGCAGATGAATACAATAGTTTGGCGTCAATCTTCCTCCGGCGGGGTAATTAAAACCTCCATCAAAACATTTATATTGATCTTTCCCATAGTCAGCATTGCTTGTATAATTTATGGAATCTGCAACCCAAATCTGTGTCGAGATATCATCGAAATTATGAACTTTTAAAAAAGGTAGGGTTGGGGTGCTTGCGCTATTAAAACAACTTCTCATTCCATAACTTTTACGATAATTATAATCTGACTCACCACTCGTCGCCTGAATTAACCACGAAGGACATCTGTATATTTTTTCCAGGTCTCGATCTCTTAAGTTAGTTTGAGGTAAATATCCCCGCCTTGTTAAAAGTACTGTCCATATCCCTTCAATATCGCCATATCCATAACCTTTCGCAGTATATGGCAGGATATAATCGTCACTGTCAACGACATAATTAAATATAGCGAGCCCGCATTGTTTCAGGTTATTCAAACAAGAAATCGCTCTCGCTTTCTCACGCGCCTGGTTCAATGCCGGAAGCAGCATTGAAGCGAGGATTGCTATGATAGCGATCACGACAAGCAATTCGATAAGAGTAAAAACTCCTGACTTTTCAATTTTTGAGGTTTTCATTCTGTCCTCCTTTTTTGTTTTTTGGTTTACAACGATAAATCTTTCGCCTTGGCGCATAATGATCTAAGTAAAAAATCCTGCTCTTTTTGGGTTGGTTTTTGAGATACTTCATCCCACAGGAGGCTGATAGACAACACTCCTGCCAGATTGTGTTTATAATTCCATACGGGAGCCGCAATGCGAAGAGCCAGGTTATCTGAACCGAACATCTGCAAATAGCCGTCTTTCCTGATCTGGTCAAGATGTTTTTCGAATTCTCCGGGGCTGCGCCAGTAGACTTTGCCGAATTCATCGAACGGCTGTAATTGCCGTAGCCTGCGGCATATATTTTCCGGCAGGAAAGCCTGCATGACCATCGCGCTTAGATTATAATATAACAGATAACGGGTTTTAATGGGAGTCTGGATAATTCCCGGCCGATCCGGACTGATACGAAAACGTAACGCAACCTCTTCCGCCTGGAGTTCCGCAAACCCGATAATCGCTTCCGGAAATGTCTTTGCCAGTTCCAGCATTCCTTCCTTGAGGTGAATCATTGGATTTCTGCTTACATAGTTCTCGAATAACTGCACGGTTTCACCGCCCAGAAAGTACCGGGTCCCGTGCTGTTTGGCGAATCCGCGCAGAACCAGGGTTTGGAGTAAACTATGGGCGGTAGGGTTCGCCACGTTTATGGCATCCGCTACATCATTGACTCCGAGCCCTTCGTCAGCCTCAGACAACAGACGTAAAATATCCAAACCTCTTATAACTGACTGAACATATTTTTTTGCAGGCATTTAAAAATCCCTATTTAAAAAATTCGGAATGGGTGAATAAAAATTATCATTTACTAAAAACAGTATAACTCTTGCTTTCCTAAAAGTCAATATATTTGACTAAAAAAAACGGCGAAAATTTCAGGACCTGATACTTTGAAGCGTAAAATTCCGCAGTTTTTGTTAAAAAGGTTTGCTCTTGACCTGTTTGTGTGATAATTTACACTGATTTTCTCTATATAATTATTGGGCAGGTGAGCTGCATAAATAAAAACTAATTAAATACTGAGGTTGATTGATGGTAGACAAACAAGACCTTGGCAAGGAAATCGATAATTCGAAATTAATGACCAAGCTGTCTGTTATCGGTGGTGTCGGTTCGTTAATACTTGCTGTTTTGATATTAATTCTCGGAATCATCTCGAATTTTGCCGGTTCGGATACTTTCAATCTGGCTATTCTCCCCTATCTGCTGGCGACGTTATTTGCATTCAGCGCCATGATCTACGGCCTGATGTCTACTTCCGCCGCCCAGGAGGAAGAAGAAAAACTGCTGCTGGAGAACCGTAAACAGAAAAATATTCTCAGCATTGAAGAGGATGTCAGGTTTACCGCGGGGCGTTCCTTTGAGAATTATAAAAAATACGCTCCTTATGTACTGGCGGCCCTGGGGGCGATAATTCTGGCTGTGGTCGTCGCTAATTTTTATTCGGCATGGAAGGCCCGGCCGGCGGAACTGAAAATTCTGCCTGCGGATTCAAACCTGTCCGCCTTTGTTTCCGGGGTCTTTATGCTGATCAGTGTTTTTGCCGGGGCTTTCCTGATCGGGCAGTCGCGCGCTAAAACTTTCCGTTGGCTGCAGCCGCTCGGCGCGTGGTTGATACTCGGTTTTGTCGTACTGCTTATTGCCGGAATTTCGACTCTGCTTACCAGTAAGCTTCTGCCGAAAGCGGATTATTATACTTCCCGTACCGTAATCGTTATCTATATAATTTTAGGCGCTGAGTTCATCTCCAACCTCGTTGTTGAATTTTACCGTCCCCGTACTATTGAAGAACCGCGCCCTGTCTTTGAAAGCCGCCTGCTGGCCCTGTTTACCGAACCGGGCGGGGTTGTCCGGAATATCGCGGATACTCTCGATTACCAGTTCG
>JBAYCO010000198.1:0-7263 GCA_041668685.1 Victivallaceae bacterium
ATACCCGGCTCCGGGAAGGGCATTACTTTTTCTCCGATATCAAAAAAGAAGGCGTCCTGCTTTACGATTCCGGCAAATGCAAGCTCGAAAGAAGGCGCAGGATTGACCCCGCCCGGCGACTTGAAATAGCGATGGAGGATTTTGAGCAATGGTTTGAAAGCGCAAATGATTTTTTTGACGACTTTGCCCATAATTTTAAGTTAAAAAGATATAAAAACGCTGCCTTTCATCTTCATCAGGCGACGGAGCGTTTTTATAAAGCCGCGATATTGACCCATAGCGGTTATAGCCCCAGGACCCATGATATTGAAACGCTGGGACAGGCAATTGCCCGTGATTGTCCCGAATTCCTGAAAATTTTTCCGCAGAAAACCCAAAAGGAACAAGACCTGTTCCAGAAACTCAAAAAAGCCTATGTTGACGCCCGCTATAAAAAAGATTACAGTATTACGAAAGAAGAATTGGAATATCTCGCCAAACAGGTTGAAAAACTTCGCGATCTAGTCGAAAAAACCTGCAAAGCCAAAATAGAAGATCTGAAAAAAGCGACAGTCTGATATTCAGTTTTTTTAACTAATTTCAAAAGCCGGGAATGGTTTTACGCCCCGGCCGGTAATGACTTCTAACCGATTTGCGCGAAAAACCAAAACTTTTGATCTGCTTTAAATATTGCCTTTATCGGCAGTCAATATCTGCCGTATCGCCGCCTCGCCAAATACAATTTACCGGAAAACTTTTGCAATATTTCCTGATACGCTGTATATTTATTTTCTAAGGACGGTGTGATTATGTATTATTTAGATAAGCTGAGGATGAGCGATATCGTCAAGTGCGGAATAGAAGTCAGAGCGTTGGGGAAAAATGCTGCCGGCATGGAAGACGCCGCCAACGAAATTGTCCGCTATTTTTTTGATAATTTCTTTGATTCGCGCAGTGAAGAAAAAGCCTGCGTTCTGGTTCGTCTGTTCAAGACCCATAATGCGGATGACTTGCCGCCGCAACTCCGAAAATTATCGAACGCAATCCTGAAGCAAAAAAACGCCCCCCTCCATTGTAAATGCTTTACTCTTCTGGCAAGCACGGGGATCAACGACATCTGGATGGACAGGAAAAAATCAAAAGCTCACCAGGCCATCCCCTTACCCAGTAAAGAAGTGGTTTACCAAATTCCGATGATGCTCAATTTAATAAAACAGATGGGACTCGACATAAAAACAGTTATAAAACCGGATCCGAAAATCATTATGGATTTATCTAAAAAAACATTTAACGTTTTCTATGTAGCTGACGCGAGAAACAACCCCTATATTCCAGCTCAGGAAGACTTTGTAAAACCGTTCGGAATCCGCTCGGTGCTCGGATTCGGCGGAATTTTACCGTCCGGCAATGTCTTTGTCGTAATATTTTTTTCAAGGATCAGGATAAAAAAGCATATCGCCGCCATGTTCAATACCCTGGCGTTAAGCGTTAAAATAGCAATTATGCCGTTCCAGAACAATGTATTCGCGTAAATTCAATCAGGTTTAAAATGAATCCTTTACAAGCAAAAATCAGCCAACTTGAGTCTAAAGTAAGCGCGCTGGAAGAACTCCTTAAGGTCTCCGAGGAATCATTTTTAAAGGAAGCGGGGAAACTTGAAGAAGCCAACTCGAAACTTCAGGCGAGTATCAGTGAGCATGAGAGGCTTGAAAAAGAATATCACATGCTTTTTGAATCGTCCGCTGATGCGATTATGATACATGACAAGAAAGGATATATTGACTGCAACCACGCAGGACTTAAACTTTTCGGCCTCACCTCCAAAAAACAGCTTCTGCAAAAACACCCCAAAGACTTTTCTCCGAAAAAACAACCTTGCGGCCGGTCTTCGGCGGCTTTTGCCAAAGAACATATAGAAAAAGCTTACAAGGACGGGAAAGATTTCTTCGAATGGGTCCATACCCGCAACGGAACTCCTTTCCCGGCTGAAGTATTATTAAGCCGTTCCATGTATCAAGGCAAATCGGTTCTCCAGTCAACCGTCCGCGATATTACTGAACGCAAACAGGCGGAAGAAAAGTTAAAGCTTGAGACGGCGGAACGCGAAAAACTTGTGGAAAAATATAACGCGCTGCTGGATGCTTCCGCCGATGGTATCGGGATGTTTGACGAAAATGGTTTTTTTGAATGCAACCGGGCGTTATTTGAACTTAACGGTTTTTCCTCAAAAGAAGAGTTCCTGCACAAACTGCCGAAAGATATTTCCCCCAAAAAACAGCCCGACGGTACCAACTCGGCCGGCGCATCCGCAAAACGTATAGAAAAGGCCCGACGTGAAGGCGCGGATATTTTTGAATGGACCTGTATCCGCAAAGACGGTACTTTGTTTCCGTGCGAAATAATGCTGAACCGGATGAAATATCAGGGCGGCACGGCATTACTGGCAATCGTCCGCGACATTACCGAACGCAAACGAGCGGAAGAAGAAATCCGCCATATAAACGCGATACAAAAACTTATTTTGGAAAATAGTACCCTCGGAATAGCGTTGGTCAAAAATCGCATTTTTGAATGGGTTAACGGCCGGGTAGGCGAACTTCTGGAATTTCCTCCGGCTAAGTTGCAGGGACATTCCACCCGGATAATTTATCCTTCTCAGGCTGCTTACAAACACTTTAATGAAACCGCATATTCCGCCCTGCAAAAGGGACAACGCTCAGATAACGTCCTTGAACTCAAACGCGGCGACGGATCTTTATTCTGGGGACGCCTGATCGGCAAAGCCCTGGATCCGAAGAATGTCCACGCCGGGTCCGTATGGATGCTGGAGGACATGACCGAGGAAATACAGGCCAGAAAACTCGCCGAAGAAAACGCCCAGCATAAAGGACGGATCGAAATGGCCAACAACGTGCTCCATGACATCGGCAATGCCATGACCAGCATCAGCACCCATGTCCTGAAACCGCAAATGGAAAAAAACTGGCCGGAAATCAAATCGCTCCACCGCCTGCATGACTTGTTCATGAATAACAGTCAGAAACTGATCGAGGCGCTGGGAGAAGATAAGGAGGAAGCTTTGGATAAATTCATCAAAGCCCTGATTTCCTCTTTTGAACAGAAGAATTCCCGATACATTGATTTTTCCGAAAAAACCGCGGCAGCGGTCGGACATGTTTGTTCCGTTCTCGAACTGCAGCGGCATTACCTGAAAGAAAACTCCACGCCTCTGGCTACTGAAATAAATATCGCCAATATGATAAACGACACGCTTGTCATGATGGCGGGAAGCTTGAACAAAAGAGAAGTCAAAGTGGATTTTTCAGTTCAGGGCAGAAAACTGAATATTTCCGGAGACCAGACCCGGCTTATAAGGGTATTCCTGAACATCATCAAAAATATCTGCGAAGCTTTTGATGAACTGGAATTGGAAAAAGCCAGAATACTGGATGTTACGGTAGTGAAGGATGAAGATAACAAAGAAATAGTAATCACTTTTGCGGATAACGCCGTAGGCCTGGATCCGCAGATACTTCAAGAAGTTTTTGCAAGAGGTTTTACCACGAAAGCACACGGATTGGGTATCGGGCTGCACGAATGCCGCTCTATTATCGAGTCCCACGGCGGATCAATTGCAATGAAAAGCATGGGTAAAAATAAGGGGACGACGACCATTATCCGGTTCCCCGTTATAACATAAAAAAGGAAAATATTATTATGGAACAAAATTTTAACACCCGTATTCTGGTAATTGACGACGAGGAAAACGTACGGGACTGCTTCCGTAAAATTCTGCAGCCGTTGGATGTGGGGAAAGAACTTTATTCCAGACTAGATGAAGCGAGTGCGGCGCTTTTTGACAGCCCCCGTACAGTATCAAATTCACTGAAACGCTCATCGGCCACATTTGATTTTGAGCTGGATGAAGCATCCAACGGCAAACAGGGATACGAAATGATAAAAAAAGCGGTTGAAGAAGACCGCCCTTACGCCGCCATATTCGTAGACATGCGCATGCCCGGCTGGGATGGCCTGGAAACAGTTGAACATCTCCGGAAAATAGATAAAAGATGCGAAGTCATTTTCGTTACCGCGTATTCCGACTACAGTATTAAGGAAATCGTAACCGCGGTTGGCACCAACGTCAGCTATCATTGCAAACCCTTTTCAGTAGAGGAAATAGAACAAATCGCGACCAAAGCGGTTTACGAATGGAACAAAACCAGGAACCTTGAAGAGTTGATCAAAACCATCTCCGAACTCCGCGCCCAGCAATGGCAGATGCAGCCGCTTTTGAAGAACATTCTTCAGCAGGTATCCTACCTGCTGGGAACGCATTCGGCCATGATAGCGCTGCTGCAGGACAAAATTTACCGGAAGCTGCTTGCCATAGGAAATTTGTGCAATGATAAAATCGCGGACGCCTATCTCCATGATATTTCCAAATTGCCGGATGAGGAAATATTCCAGAATGACAATTATGCTTATTTCAAGCTGAATAAATACGGAATACTGGCAATTTTTGAAAAAGGCGGCAAGCCGCTTAACCAGGAAAGAACATATCTGGTCAGGCTCTTCCTCGAACAGGCCGTTTTGTCCATTCAAAATGTCGGATTGCAGGAACAACTCATCCGGCAGGAAAAATTATCCGCGGTCGGCGAAGCTACCGGTATGATAGTGCATGACCTGCGGAACTCCATCGGACTGATCGAAGCGTTCATCGATATCACCGTCCAGAAAATCGATGACCGGAAATATGTCATTGATAATTTAAAACTGATAAAAGACGCCGCCAGGAACGGCATGTCCCTGGCACAGGACATTCTTGATTATACCAGCAACAAAAATATTGAAAAATCACTTATCAACAGTAAAAACCTGGCTGACGAAATGCATGAAAAAGTCAGGAGTCTTTGCGACAAAAAAAGCATAAAGTTCAACATCATTTGCCCGAAAGATTTCATTTTCAACGCGGATTACGGCAAAATATCCAGGGCTTTGCTCAATTTGATAAACAATGCGATTGAATCGTATACCTCATGCGCGGTCAATTCCGAAATGTGTCTGGAATTAATTCACGATAAAGACAACGTAAATATAACTTTCTCCGACAACGGCCCCGGAATACCCGATGAAATAGCCAATGATATTTTCACGCCTTTCGTAACTCACGGCAAAAGCGGCGGAACCGGGCTCGGGCTGGCTATAACCAAGCAGATAATTGAAGCACATAATGGCGACATCAGTGTAAAATCATCTCCGCAAGGCACCATATTCAAAATTACAATCCCGGATAAATAACACGGACGCCGATGCCTGAAAAAATTTGGAAATTATTCTTTATTCACCTTGCATACCCCTTGCATGAATGCTACCTTAATGTCCTCTTTTTTATATAAGAGAAAACCGTTTTAAAATTTAACACTAAAGAAGCCTTGATAGAAAAAGGGTTCGCAAAAACACGGAGGTTAGTCGTATGGCTAAGATTACAATTAAAGATCTTTTGGAAGCAGGATGTCATTTCGGACACCAGACCAAACGCTGGGACCCGCGCATGAAGAAGTATGTTTACGGCGTGAGAAACGGCATTTCAATTATTGACCTGACAAAAACCATGCACCAGATTGCCGACGCCTGCAATTTTCTGCAGCAGGTGGTGGCGGCCGGCGGCGACGTGCTTTTTGTCGGAACCAAACGCCAGGCTCAACAGATAGTTGCCGAAGTAGCGGAAAAAACCGGTATGTACTATGTGACCGAACGCTGGCTGGGCGGAACCTTGACCAACAGGGTAACAATCAATAAAAGCATCGCCAAGATGTATGATATTGACAAACTTCTCGAATCCGACGAAGCTAAAGGTTTGAAGAAAAAAGAACTGGCTTCTCATGCGCGCAATACAACAAAACTGCATAAAAACCTCGACGGTATCGCCAAAATGAAAAAACTTCCGGCGGTATTGGTAGTCGTTGACGTAAATAAAGACGATATCGCCGTTCGGGAAGCTGTAAAATTAAAAATTCCGGTAGTGGGTATTTGCGATACGAACGCCAATCCGGAACTCGTTTCTTATCCGATCGCCGCCAATGACGATGCGGTCAAATCAATCAAGGTTATTACCGATGTCCTGATAAGCGCCATTCTGGTAGCAAAGGAAATCCATCAGAAACGGGTACTCGAAGAAAAAGCCGCTAAGGAAGCGGAAAAAGCTGCAAAAGAAGCAGAAAAAGCCGCTAAGGAAACAGAAAAGGCTGAAGCTAAAAAAGCGGAAAAAGCTAAGAAATCCCCCAAGGAAGAAACCAAACCTGAAACCGAAAATAAAACTTCTGAAAAAACTGCTGTAAAGAAAGACGAAACAGCAAAGGAAGCTCCTAAAAAAGCCAAAAAAGAAGAAGCTAAAAAAGCTGAACCAGAAGAGCAAAAGGCTCCGGAAAAAACCGCTGTAAAGAAAGACGAAACAGCAAAGGAAGCTCCTAAAAAAGCTAAAAAAGAAGAAGCGGAAAAACCTGCTGCCGATAAAAAAGAAGCTCCGGCCGCAGAAGAAAAAACCGATTCCAAAGACGCTGAATAACCTTGCGTTTCGCCTAACCTGACTAAATTATAAAAGGAGTATTACGATGGCAATTACTGCTGAACTTGTAAAAAAATTGCGCGATAAAACCGGCGCCGGTATGCTGGACTGCAAAAAAGCTTTAATGAATGTTAACGGCGACTTTGACGCCGCTTTTGATGAACTCCGCAAATCCGGTATCGCCAAAGCTGCCAAAAAAGCCGGACGCAGCACCAAAGAAGGAAAAGTATTTATTACTGTAAAAGACGGCGAAGCCGCCGCGATTGAAGTACTTTGCGAAACTGACTTTGTCAGCAAAAATGAAAAATTCAACGCTTTTGCGGAAGATATGCTCAACCGGGTTGTCGCCTATGACGCGGACGGTGACGTTTCCGAAAAAGCCCAGGCCGCGGAACAGGAAAACGTTGTCGGCATGATTTCAACTATTGGCGAAAACATGCAGCTGCGCCGTGCCGCCAGATGGCAGACCAACGGAAAAGTCGGGAGTTACCTGCATATGGGCGGACGTATTGGCGTAATGGTGGAAGTAGACGGCGAAATCAGTGATGATATTTTATCTGATCTCTGTATGCATATCGCGGCATTCAACCCGCAGTTTATTGACGGAAATGATATTCCGGAAGCGGTAATCGAAAAAGAAAAAGAAATCGCTAAAGCACAGCTAAGCGGCAAGCCGGATAATATCATCGAAAATATTCTCAAGGGAAAGATTAATA
>JBAYCO010000199.1:0-7230 GCA_041668685.1 Victivallaceae bacterium
CGCTGCTGGCGGGGTGTGATTTGTCAAAGCTTGATGATTTTACCGTCAGGCTTCTCTGTAATGACGAAGTCCTTGCGATAAACCAGGACCCGTTGGGGAAGCAGGGGCATTGCGTTAAGGAAATACGGCAGACAGACGAACAGGGCGAGGTTGTTTTTCATACGGCGGTATATAAAAGGCACCTTTATAATGGTGATATCGCGCTGGCGTTTTTCAACCGTTCTGAATTTCCAAATGAAGTAGAAATAGAATGGAAGGATTTGAAAATTACCGGGACGAAGCCGGTCCGGGATGTCTGGGCAAATAAAAACCTGGGAAAATTTGCCGAAGGTTTATTTGTTGAGGTACCGGCCCATGGCGCACAGTATTTTCTTGTTCGGAATTGCTGAAAACATAGTTGTCGTTTAATACTTTCCTGAAACCGTGAAAAAACAAGGAGTGCCGATGAAAATAGACATTCATACTCACATCAACAGTACAGACCAGGAAGAACTGAAAAACTTTGTCGGATTCTGTGAAAAATGTGAAACGGTCGCCTGTATTTGTTCCGCCGGTCCCCGCTGCGATCACGAATACCCGGATAATTCAGAAACGCTTAAGGCAGCAAAACAGTATCCCGGAATTTTGATCCCGTTTGCCTTTGTCAATCTCTGGGATCAAATCGACGCCGGTATTATCGACGAATTCGCGGAGCAAGGGTTTAAAGGTCTGAAATGCATCACGCCGTATTATCCTTACGACCATGATTTGTACATGCCGGTCTACGAACGGGCGGAAAAATTAAAATTGCCGATACTTTTCCATACCGGAGCGTTCAGGCCCAATAAACATGATGTTATCTATCGTCGACCGAGCTTGAACAATATGCATCCATTGACCCTTGACCGGATAGCGCGTTCGTTTCCGGAACTTAAAATCGTCATGGCTCATCTGAGAACAACGTTCTTCCGTAAAGAAGCGGCGGAACTGGTAAAACTTCATCCCAATCTTTATGCCGACCTGGCCGGCAGCGGCAGTTGGATGGCCATACAACCCGCCGAATTGGCTTCGTTACTTGGAAGTTGTGTTGCCGAAGTGGATCCCGGTTTTTCCGGGTTCAAAAAACTGCTTCTCGGTTCCGACGCTTATGTAACCGCTCCCCAAATCATAACCGATGCCCAAAAATATTATGAAATGCTGTTGAAACGTATCGGGGTGCCGCAGGACATCAGCGCCGGTATAATGGGGAAAACCTCAGGAGCCTGGTTTAAATGAGTACAGACAAAATATGCAATAATCCGTTTGAACACCGCAAGGCTCTGAAATCCGCTGAGGCGCAACTCGTTCTAGGTTTGGCGGAATTGCAACTGAAATATCTGTTTCATGTTCTCCGGGAAAAACAGGAAACGGATTTCGACCGGGCTTTACAAGGCTATACTTCCATTGTTACGCAAATGCGGACGCTGCCCGCTTTCGCCGCTGAAAACCCGGACTGGCAAAATACATTACAAACCGTGAAAAAACTCTATGCTGAACTTTCCGGCAGTCAAAACGGAACTTTGTTTGCCCGGAAAGCGCTGGAAATTCTCGGCCCGTCCCTTTCCCGTTCGGCACTGACGCCGGAACCGGATTATGAATGGTTCGGCTGTTTCCGTTATAATTACCTGGAAGAACAGAAACATATTGCACTGCATTTCAGGAATGCCTGTTGCCCGGAATCGCCGTTCGCGGTTCCGGCGGATCGGGTCCGCGAACTCACCCTGCTGATAAAGGACATTCAGAACAAAGGACTTTCTCCACAAACGGTGGGTTGCGATTCCTGGCTCAACGAACTGAAGATATTCCAGAGTTTTTTCCCTGAAGAATATGTTCAAAGCTTTACGGTTTCGCCGCCCGACTCGAAAAGCGGCTACGGCTGGTGGGGACAATTCATCGGGAAAAACGGCTGTCTCAATGAAGCCAAGGTCAAGGTTTTTGAGCGGAATATGGAGTTCCCATACCGGAGACTTATTGCCCGCTGTCCTTATGATTCATTCAGGCGGCATATCACCCGGAGATAAAGACGGCTTCGACAAATTCAGCGAAAGATTTTGCTTCGAGGTCATAAGGAAAGCCTTTCGGGTCGCCGAAACCGTAACTCATCCAGCAGGTGCGCATCCCCGCGCGGGCTCCGGCGTCCAAGTCGGTATAATGATCGCCGACCATCCAGCTTTCCTTCAGATCGGCGTTCCATTTCGCGGCAAAATATAGCAAAGCGTCGGGTTCGGGCTTCAGCGGATGCCCGCAGCCTCCCCCCATAATCTCATCAAAATATGTATGTACCCCAAGCTTTTCCAGCACCAGCTTAGCGGCTTCGTCCGGCTTATTGGTTATGACCGCCATTTTCATCCCGCCTGCCGCCAGTTTTTTCAAGCCCTCGGCCACCCCCGGATATAATCTGGTCTCATTCGCCAGATTAGCAGAATAATACTTTTTCATACGCGGCATGGCGTCGGCAACGTCAACCCCGGTACCTTTCAGCGAACGCTCCAACAGTTTCGCGGCGCCGTTACCGATAAAACCGCAAACCGTTTCCACCGTCAAAGGCGGTAAACCGTAAGAATCGCGAGTTAAGTTAACCGCTCTCGTCAAATCCTGACGTGAATCGATCAATGTTCCGTCCAAATCAAAAATTATTACATTCATAGGGTTCAGTTATCAGTTATCAGTTATCAGTTTAAGAGAGAACACGGACACGTCCCACGTCCCACATTCCATTCATTTTCAATTAAATGAAAACGGTACTTCCGAGATCAGCGGCAAGCGGGCGAAAGCATCGGCATCGAGCGGGGTAAATTCGCCTTTTTCAAAATAATAATGCGCCAGGCCGCCAACCATCGCGGCGTTGTCCGTACAGTATTTCCTTGCGGTAAGGCGCAATTCAGCCCGTTTCGGCAAAGCTTCCGGCAATTTTTCGCGCAACCTGGAATTACAGGCGACTCCGCCGCACAAAACCACTGTCCGCACATTGTATTCATCCGCCGCCATAGCGGTTTTCCGGCACAAAACATCAATTATTGCCTCCTGATACGAAGCTACGGTATCATACAAAAGCCGACCTTCCATTTTATGTCCGGCTTCTTCCTCGCGGCGAATATGATAAAGCAAAGCGGTTTTGACGCCGCTGAAACTGAAATTGAGTTTGTGTTGAGGAGGTACGGCTTTTCCTCCCGCCCCGGTGAGGGAACGCGGGAAATGGAACTTTTGCGGGTCGCCATGTTCAGCGGTTTTCTGGATAACCGGTCCGCCCGGATAACCCAGATCAAGCATTTTCGCGGCTTTGTCCAAAGCTTCCCCGGCAGCATCGTCGATAGTCGTCCCAACCAGCCGCGCTTTGCCGTCGGCGCCGATCAGCAGGAGCGCCGTATGGCCGCCGGAAACCACCAGCGCCAGGATCGGATAAGTTTCGGTTTTTCGCAGATCGTCCCTGCCGCCGTCGAGAAAAGCGGCGTAAATATGCGCAGTAAAATGATTTATCCCGATAAACGGCAGATTGTTGCCGATGGCTATGCCTTTCGCCAGATTGATACCGACAAGCAGCGCCGGCATCAAGCCGGGACCGTTGGTAACTGCCACCGCGTCAAGATCACCGAAACCGACCCCGGCATTTTTGAGGGCGGTATTTACTACCGGACGGGCCGCAAGCAAGTGTTCACGCGCCGCCAGTTCCGGGACAACGCCGCCGTGTTCCGCATGACAGGCGATCTGCGAAGCAACGCAATCGCCGACTACCTCGGAACCATTCCTGACCACTGCCGCCGCAGTTTCGTCGCAACTGCTTTCTATTCCTAAAATTAAACTCATTGTATGTCCTGAAAACAAATTCGACAGGAAATTTGACCATAAAATAAAACACCAATATAGTCAACTTTAAGCAAAAAAACAATATTAATTGCGAAATGCTGTTGTTTTTTCGCGTTTGAGGGAACATAATAAGTAGTTAGAGGTAATTTCAAAACTATTCCCGGCAGATTTTTGATTTTGGCCGGCAAATTTGGATTTTGAGCTCATTCACATACCCTATGGGTATGCTCATTCACCCAAAAGTCAAAATTTGCTCGCTCAAAAACCTAAAAATCATGATCGGGCCGGAGTTTTGGAATCACCTCATGAGAAAATTCAGCCAAACGGAGGTGTTCCATGCTGGAAAGAAATAATTCGTTTTATAAGTTCGTCCATCACACGGTTTGGGATTTTATTCTTTATCGGGGAATTCTGGCCTTGCTGCTGGGGATATTGTGTATAACCATTCCCGGAATAACCCTGAATACTCTTTGTATTCTGGTAGGGATATTCCTGCTCCTAAACGGGCTTGCCTCGCTTTTGAAAGCCATGAAGAAAGACAGCAATAAAAAGATTCATCTGATATACGGTTTCGCTTTTCTGGCGGCCGGCATAATCATATTGGCATATCAGATAGTCGCCGAATGGGTACTGGTCGTGCTGTTCTCGTTATGGATAATAATATCCGGCGGCAACGAACTGATGGCGGCCTGGAAAATAAAATCACATCCGACGCCTGCGCGAATATTGACCGGTGTTACCGGGCTTATTTCCGTACTTTTAGGCTTAATGCTTCTGGCTTATCCCAGAGTCGGGCTGCGCGTGATTATCATGATAATAGGGATATATTTCGTCACTTTCGGGATCCTGGCGATAGCGACCGGCTCCGTCATTCACCGCGCCGGCAAAAACGCCAATACCATCATCGGATAGTCAGTTAACTGGTATATTCGTTATGCTTTTATCTGCGGCGTCCAGTTGTCTGTCCATGGTTCTTTTCCTGTACTGTATCCATAAAAATATGTCCTGCAGAATCGGCTTATCCGTATTTGTAACCACAGACATTATATTGACACTGTTAATCCCCTTCTTTACCAGTCCGGGATTTATCCTGTAATCCAACCGGATACTGTTTGACATCGCGCCGAATAATTGCTTCCCGTTCAATTTTGCGGAAATATGTTCGGCGTTAACCGGTTTCTGGAAACAAACGCGAAGTAATAATTCCGGTTCGAATTCCTTTGCCTGAACATCATAAACATCATCACCGACTAAAAGTTCAATAGTTACGTCTTTTCCCGGTTTAAGCGATACCGGAGCCTCAGGCGATAAATATGGCAGTTCTAAAAAGCGTTTCCCGTTTATGAGATAGTAATCAACTACGCGGACTCCCATTACATCCGCGCAATAAACCTTATCCATGGTCTTGAGAGCTTCAGGACTTCCTATCTCCCGCCAAAGCGGACTGGAAGCTGAAAAAAAATTAAACAAATACAAACCGTCAGCTCCCGAATTCCATACGTTCATGGCACGCGCCCGATAACAGGCAAGGCAATGGCGGATTCGGCCCGCTTCTCCCTGCATCCACGACCAGCTCAGGCACGGATAAACCGGAACCCCATACTGATGTCCCAGGCGAACCGTTTTTTCCCAGGAGGTCAACTGGAAATGATCGCCGGCCACAAGAATATCTATGAGGTCATATTTCATCAGGTTGATAATATCGATTCCTATTGCCGCACAGTAGCCCGCGGCATCCGGCACCCGCACCGCTATCAGAACCGGACGCCCGCGTTTGAGGCCAACTTCCTCCGTCATCTCCCTGATGCGTTTAAACAGTTCCGTCATCATATTGCGTTCTTCCGCTCCCGCATCATGCCCCATGACCTGAGCCTTGAAAAGGACGGGATCACGAAAAAAATCCAGTTCGATCCCGTCAACATCATAATTCTCGCAAACTTCACGGATAAAACTAAATACGCAGTCACGAACTTCCGGAAGCCCGTAATTTATAAAGGTTGACGTTCCCGGTTTGACTTCCCCCCCCCCATCAGCCATTCCGGATTTTCTTTTTTCAGCCTGGAAAGATGCGCGCTGGGATAGTTTCCCGCATCATGTGTGTCATTCATTCTCATTGACCAGAAAATTTCAATATTTTCTTTATGACAAAAATCAATGACCGCCTTAAAGGGGTCTTTACCCTGTTCTATGATTTTTTTTGCTTCAGGGTGTATTTCTCCCGATTTCGTATTATGACTGTAAAAGCCTAAGCTGCCGCGATCAGTACAATAGAATATGGTATCAACCTGCGTTCCGGCAACACCTTTTATTCTTGCCTTCAGAAATTCTTCCGAGCTTGGAGAATTGATAAAGTCACCGCCATCATTGTTAAAAATAATTCGGCGCCGACGCTTCGCTGCCCGTTTCCTTTGTTTTTGCAAATCCGCATGGTCTTTAATTTCTCCACAGGCATAAGGAAAATGCGAAAATTCCGTCAACCTGAAGCTGTTGCTCACAGTTTCCTGACCGGCATTAACCATATACTTTACATTACAACCGGGATTCACCTTTATTTTTACCGAGAATATGTTATTTTCCGCAGTAAGCCTGTTCATGGGCAGTTTGCTTTCACCGGCAACGAGCTTATTGTCCTCATTATAGATTCCGTAGCTGATCTCAGGGTTAGGAGGTGTTGAAAACTCAGCAAATATTTCCGCGGTTCCCGGCTCTTTCTTGTTAACGCGACAGGAAACAGAACCGGGTTTTGTCCAAGTACTTAGCGAAGAAAATATTTGTTTTATCCCTTGCTGAGATACAATTGACAACCCCGTCCAGCTTACTCCCGGTCCATATAACAATATCCTTGTCTTTTTGCCGGAAAAGCCTCCTGCTCCCAGTCTGATAATATCAGTCCGCTGATTTTGGGGATATTTACCTTTCTTCCATAGTTCTTCCGCCAAATCAAGATTTTCCGGAGCCTCAAGATTTTCACTCGTGAGTATAAGCGGCTCGGAAACCAAATATGATCCTCCGGCCAAATCACAACAAATCAGGAAAGCCTCTCCGCTTTCCTGCCAGGCGTCCCGCAGTTCGCCCCCGGCCTCGATTAGAATGTCCCCGTCTACCGGTAATATGACATCATAACTGATGACGGATCCCGTAACCATTACCCGGCTGTAAATACGTCCGTTATTCAACCTTACATTTTTTTCTATGCCGTTTTCGGGCGGAGATGATAACAGCCTCTTGATAAAAGACTCATTCAGGGTCGAAATTTTCATTTCCTGAAATCCTGTTTACAAAATAGGTTTTGTCAAAATTTTTCTACTTAATTTCTATTTATCTGCTTAAAAACTAATATTTTATGGAGATTTTTTCTTTATCCCCTTTATTTTACTGAATTTTGGTGTTCAAGTGAAAGCCTTTATC